>CAZHYA010000245.1:2738-4215 GCA_964536525.1 uncultured Bacteroidales bacterium
GCCGGCCGGGTATTGGATCAAGTTTTTTTGTTTTGTTACCCATTGACCAAAAAAGATCGGATAATAACACTCGATGATCGAGTAACGGCAATGCTTTGTAATCAAAGGAGTTTGATGGATCAATATAATCCTAATTCAGCACCGGCACGCATACCTCTTCGGTGGCGCCGGGGTATACCGTCGACTCGTAGATCACGATGTCGCCCTGCGAGAGCACCCTGCCCACCGTCTCGGAGGCTTTCACGAGCGGCGTGAGGTCGGGGCGCTTGTGCCTGTCGATGGGCGTGGGCACGGTCACGACATAGTAGTTGCAGGGGCGGAGGTCGTCGATGTTGGCGGTGTAGCGCAGCTTCACGGCCTTCTTCAGGTCGCCGTCGTCCACCTCCAGGGTGCGGTCGTGGCCCCCCTCCAGCTCACGGATACGCCCGTGGTTGATGTCGAAGCCGACGGTGTCGACCACCTTGCCAAACTCCACCGCCAGGGGCAGGCCCACGTAGCCCAGCCCGATAACGCCGATCCTGATGTCTTTATCTTGCATGATGATTCGTTTCTGTTCTTAAATCCGGGAATAATTTATTTTTAAATGGTTTCAGTGCTCCATGGCTTCAGTGTTTCACGGTTTCATGGTTTCATGCCTGCCCCGGGAACTCATAGTTTTCATTGTTCACACTCACACTCACACATAACCATGAAGCACTGAAACACTAAAACCATTTATCCATCTAACCGTCTTCTCCGTTCCGGGTCCACAAAAGTAATATTTCATCGCTTTTGTAGCCATTCTTCACGTTGTTAAATTCGGTGTCGGTATAGATCAGGTAGCGGATCTTGCGTTTGATCATCTTTTCGCCCCTGTCGGTGAGGCGGGCCAGGTATTCGCGGTTGATGTCGTTGCCTACCAGCAGCAGGTCGATCACCTCGCTGTCGACCCCGTGTGCGAAGCTGCCCACCAGGTACAGCCTTTGCACGTTGCCCAGTTTGGCGATCACCTTATGGATGATGGTGTCGAAGCCCAGGTATTTGAGCAGGATGTTGTGGATGTCGTCGAAGAGCGGGTGTTCGGTGTTGGCCTGGTAGAGTTTCTTGTTGCCCGAGATGCGCGACTGCAGCAGTCCGGCCTTTTCGAACTTGTTGAGTTCGAGGCGGATGCCGTTGGTGCTCTCCTGGAACTCGCTCTCGAGGTTGCGCAGGTACGAGCTGGCGTTGCTGTTGAGGAAGAACTTCAGCAGCAGCTTGATGCGGGTCTTGCTGGTGATGAGGGTGTCGAGCATGATGGCGGTACGGGGTAGGGGGTGCAGCGTTTCAGCGCTTCAGCGCTGCACGGCTTCGCCCCCTGGGTCACATGTCAATGGACCAGTAACGGGGGTCTTTTAAAGATTGAGCAATAAAAGTACTCGTTTTTACGAAAAAAGCAAAAAATGGTCCAGCTTCAGCATGGACTCATATTATGAGGTGAACCTTCCTGATATGATCGCCC
>CAZHYA010000246.1:0-4214 GCA_964536525.1 uncultured Bacteroidales bacterium
CAGGTCTCTCCCTGGTCAGGCGAACGGTCGAAAACAAGGCCCTCTGGCCCGGCCCAGACCACGTAGATCTCCCCGTTGGGGCCCACGGCGGGTACCGCCCCCTCCACCGTATTGTCGTCGTCGATGCAATCGCCCGAAACCTCATTGATCCGCAGGGCATCGCTCCAGGTGGCGCCCCCGTCGGTCGATTTCGAGAACATGATGTCGCTCCTGTCATTGGGATCGCTGCTCCCGTAATCGTCGAACTGGGTCCAGGTCACGTAGATGTTGTTGTTGGTGATATCGACGACGGCCCACTCCTTATCCTGGGCCTTGGTCCCGTTCAGCCCCATGTAGGTGCCGTTGTTCCATGCACCGCCTATGGTATCCTTCTTCTGGCATACGATGCGGTCGATCCAGTTGCCCTGCGACGGGTTCGACAGGTGGAAGAAATAGTAGGCCCCGCTGGTGTCGACGATGAGCACAGGGTCGCCCCACACGCCGTAGGTCGAGGTCATCACGTCCGTTTCCCAGGTGTAGCCGCCGTCGGTGGAATAATACACATTGTCGATATTGGCCCCGCCTACCATATGGTCGGTGTTCTTAGGGTTGATGATGATGCTGGGCTCTTCGGGCTGGGTCCAGCTACCGTATTCATCGATGAGCACGTTGAGGTGCTGGGCAGGGAGGATGATGGTACATGCCATGATGAGTATGGCGGTGGCAATGGTACTTTTCATATGAAGTATTTTGTAATCAGGGGTAAAGGTATGCAATTTTCCGACCTCAACGGTCGTCCGGCCTGTGAGGTCGGAAAAATCCTTACATTTATGCCAGATTTTCGAGCTCATGAAGAAAATTGCACTGCACTGGCAGATCCTCATCGCCCTGGTCCTTGCCATCGTCTACGGACTGGTCTTCGAAACCCATTACAGGGTGAGCGACTCCACCATCAGGGACCTCCGGCAGAGAGATGCCGATACCACCGTTATCGCGAAACTGGAGACCCTGAAAGGGATCGATTACCCGGGGGAGTCGGCATTCAGGAAACAGTTGAAGGAGGTGCTGTCGGCCGGTGAAATGAAGAAATACCGGCAGCGCATCATGAAGGCGGCCTACGACAACCCCGCGGTGGAATCCGTGTCGTGGATGGGGGATGTGTTCCTGCGGGCCCTGAAGATGATCATCATCCCGCTGATCCTGAGCTCGCTCATTTCAGGGATCACCAATATCGGCAGCGGATCGAGCCTGGGCAGGCTGGGGCTGAAAACGATACTGTATTATGTGTCGACCAGCCTGCTGGCGATCGTCACCGGGCAGGCGCTGGTGAACATCATCCGGCCGGGCGTGGGCGCCGACCTGAACTTCAGCGGCAAGGTGGAGGGGCTGGCCGAGAACCAGCGGTCGCTTGGCGAGACCCTGATCGAGGTGGTGCCCGAGAACATCTTCCAGGCCTTCAACAACAACGAGATGCTTTCGATCATCTTCTTCGCCATCCTTTTCGGGTTCTTCATCACCCGGGTGAACAGCGAATACCGGGCATCCCTCACCAGGGCCTTCAACGCCATCTTCGAGGTGATGATGAAGATCACCATGTTCGTGATCCTGTTTACGCCGCTGGGCATCTTCGGCATCGTGGCAAAGGTGGTGGCCGACCAGGAAAACCTCCCTGAGCTGGTTTCCCGCATGGGGCTGTACATGGGCACCGTGGTGGTGGCCCTGTCGGTGCATTTCTTCATCACCCTGCCGCTCATCGTCAGGTTCGTGGGCAGGGCAAAGCCCTTCCGGCATATGCGTAACATGTCGACCCCGCTGCTGACGGCCTTCTCCACCTCTTCTTCAGGTGCCACCCTGCCGCTGACCATCACGGCCGTGGAAGAAAATTCGGGCGTTTCGAACAAGATCTCGAGTTTCACCCTGCCCCTGGGTGCGACCATCAACATGGATGGCACGGCCCTGTATGAGTGCGTGGCGGCCATCTTCATTGCCCAGGCCTATGGCGTGGAGCTCACGATCATACAGCAGGGCATCGTGGTGCTGACCGCCCTGCTGGCCTCCATCGGTGCCGCGGCCATCCCCATGGCCGGGCTGGTGATGATCACGGTGATCCTCACCGCGGTGGGTCTTCCCCTCGAAGGTGTCGGCCTCATCCTGGCCGTCGACCGCATCCTCGACATGTTCCGCACCTGCACCAATGTGTGGAGCGACAGTTGCGGGGCAGTAGTGATCGCGAAATCGGAAGGCGAGGAACTGAAAGTTTAAGTTCCCGGTTCAGGGGCCTGAAATCTGAATTTACATTTCTCCTCGAACTAGGCTTTAAGACCATGAGACTATGTGACTATGTGATTGTGAGACCAGGGGATTGGGCGATAGCGGATTGGGTGATTGGATGATACCAGATGGGATGTGATGATTTGGGGATGGAAGGATTTGATGTTTTTTTTCAATATAACAATATAACAATATATCAATATTACATATAACCGTCCAACCGTCTGGCCGTTTAACCATTTTATATTTTCACAAACTTCCCCCTGGCCCGGATTTTATGTGCGATTTCATTTTCGGTTTATGATAAAGCCCGTTCCGGCTACAGTTCAGCGTTCGCAAATCAATACGGGCAAATTGCCGCATCATACAAGGGTGGAATCATTGAATAACTATTTTGCTTGTTTCAAGCAATTGCCGGTCGTGATAAAACCTGTAGATGTAAATGGCCGGGGGTAAATGGTCAACGGAAATGGTATGCATGGAACCGTGAAGCTTTTGTCTGAGCACTTCCTTGCCCTGCAGGTTGAACAATATGAAATCAAGCCCGGAATAATGGCCGGTCGCAATATTCAGTGTTGTGCTTGCCGGGTTTGGATAAACAAGTATTTGAAGTGGCTTTTGGCTAACTTCATCCAGGTTAACCATTCCTGAATAGTAGCCGTTACTATCCACTTTTAGGATGTGAATATCGCGTTGGTCAGGGTAAGGCGAATTCCAATCATATTTATGCGAGAGGATCAATGCACCACCATCGCTGGTAGCCAGAACCTTATATGGCATGTAGTTTAATTCTCCTTTGTAAAAGTGTTGCCAGATAATACTGCCATCCAGCCTTAGTTTATTAATATATATCCAACGCCGCTCAGGAGTGAGAAAAGGAGGATACCAAGTAAAGTTGTGTGTGCCTCCTAAGTATAAATAAGAGCTATCTTTGCAGTCGGCCTCGTTATACATAAAAAAACAATTTGTATCCTGAACGCCATAAGTATGTTCCTCAAGAATTTCCCCGGAAATACTCATTACCCGAAAGGCTAATTCAGCCACTCCACTGCTATAATTGCCTTTTTTCCCAAAGACCACATAATTATTTTTACCGGGAATGTTTAAAGCCAAACCGGGATCAAAATTAGGTGATACCTGCAATAAGGTGTCGATGCTTAAACTATCCCTGTTAATTTGCAGGATATCATCGCCATTAAAAACAAACTGGGCCTGGTATGCATTTATTTCTGGCAGTTCGACAATTGTATTTATTGATACATGTTGAATTGAATGTGCCTTTCGTCGAAAAACCTCAGTATTGGGATTGTATTCGCAAATTATTATATTATTATCATCTGTTGGGTTTTCGCAAAAGCCGCCAATAATGATATTTCCAAATTCGTTGATTAAAAAATCAATGTTATGATCAGATAGTTTAGAATCTCCTAATATTGTGTCTTTGAGGAATTTCAGGTCAGTATTAAGGAAGGCAAGATATAATTGTAAATCAGATGTAATTCTGTTTCTGCAAGTTCCAACAATAACAAGGTCGTTACCGATAAGTTCGAATATATATCTCGTATTCGATAGCATATAGTCATCGTCAATAGCAATCTCAAGGCTATCAATAAAGTCACCGGTATTATCAATTTTATAGACCTTGATTTCATAATCCTGAGGGCCATATTCTGAGGCATTTTTCTGACTTAAAATGATGTATTGAGGCCCATCTAATTCTATAGCATCATGAGCTATATCATCTTTATCGGATGAAATGTATTTTTCAAATGTTTGCGTAAATGAACTTGTCAAAGTTATTAAGAGGAATATTAATAGAAGCAGTATTCTATACATTATACATAGTATTAAAGGCCTGCTTAACCTATTTATTAAGCAGGCCACGGTTTGTTTTTAAATATGTTACTTAGCTTGACGCCAATACGAGTACTCGGGACCAAAACCGCTGACATTTTTCGCTTCAT
>CAZHYA010000247.1:0-4156 GCA_964536525.1 uncultured Bacteroidales bacterium
CCCTGGAAGAACTCGGCATCGGCTTCGTGCCGTTCAGCCCGCTCGGCAAGGGCTTCCTCACCGGCAAGATCGACGCGACGGCGACCTTCGACAGCACCGACTTCCGCAGCACGCTGCCCCGCTTCTCGCCCGAGGCCCTGAAGGGAGGGTTCATCGGCGTGCTCATCTACGGCTTCCAGCGGGGCGCCTTCTCCAACGAGGCCGGCATCGGCAGCGCCTCCATCGCCCACTCCGCCGCGAAGACCGACGAGCCCGTGAGCGAAGGCATCGTGGCCCTGCTCGAGCCTTTTGTCGACACGGTGGTCATCTGCACCATGACGGCCCTGGTGATCATCTTCAGCGGGTACTGGGACGACCATACAGGCATCAGCGGCGTGCAACTCACCAGCGCCGCCTTCGGGTCGGTGTTCCCCTGGTTCCCCTACCTGCTGCTGGCGGCTGTGCTGCTCTTTGCATTCTCCACCCTCATCTCCTGGTCGTATTACGGCCTCAAGGGCTTCGACTACCTGGTGGGCGGGTTCGGCCAGAAACTCTTCGGTACCCGCAAGGTCACCGACCTCATCTACCAGCTGTTCTTCCTGGCCTGTATCGTGGTGGGGGCCTCCTCCGACATGGCTGCCGTTACCGACTTCTCCGACATGATGATCCTCTGCATGGCCTTCCCCAACATCGTGGGACTGGTGATCCTGGCACCGGAGGTGCGCAGGGACCTTATTTCGTATATGAAAAGGCTGAAGAGCGGGGAGATCCAGCGGTACCGGTAAGAGTGACTAAAGTGACTAGAGTGAGCTAAAGTTAGTGAGACTGCTTTTTTATGCGCGCAGCGAAATGAAAAGGACAGGTCGAACTAATCCCGATAACCTGATGGTTTCAGTGCTTCATTGCTTCATGGTTTCATGATTTCATTGCTTCATGGTCTAATTGTTGGTTCATGGTTACATGGTTTCATGGCTCACACTCACGCTCACACATAACCATGAAACACTGAAGCCATTTAACCATTTAGCCATTTAACCATTTAGCCATTTAACCATTTTGCACCCAGTACCAAGTCCCCAGTACCTAGTACACAGTCCCGGTCTTACTGCCCCGTCAGCGTATCCGGCCCGATCTGCATCTGTTGATCCATGATCTCGATGTGTTCGCCGGAGGAGAATGCCGAGAGGTCGATGAGCCCGATGCCGTTGAGGAAGACGATGGCGATGGCGATGGGGGCAAGGAACTTCACGAGGAACATGAACACTCCGAACATCCGGCCTTTCAGGGCTCCGGCATTGGTCAGCTCGTCACGCACGTTTTTCTTTCCGAGGAACCAGCCCACGAAGATGGCGATCAGCATGGCACCCAGCGGCAGCACGATGTTGGCTGCCATATAGTCGAAGATGGAGAAAAGGTTAAGGCCGAAGAAGGTGAGCTCATCCAGGGGGCCCTGCGACAGGGTGCAGAAGATGCCCAGCAGGGCGATGGCGGATGTGGCCAGGATGGTGGCCTTTTTCCGCCCTATATTCAGTTCTTCCGTTACGTAGGCCACCACGATCTCGAGCACGGAGATGGTGGATGTGAGCGCGGCGATGGCCAGCAGGATGAAGAAGGCCAGGGCCCAGAAATATCCCCCGGGCATCTCCTGGAAGATATTGGGCAGGGTGATGAACACCAGTGCTTCCCCTTCGTCGGGCTGTATGCCGAAGGCGAACACGGCAGGGAAGATGGCGATGCCGGCCAGGACGGCGATGATGGTATCGGCAGCCGTGATGGCATAGGCAGAGCCGGGAAGGTTTTCCTGTTTCCTGATGTAAGAGCCGTAGGTGATCAGGGCCCCCATGCCGATGCTGAGCGAGAAGGCCGACTGTCCAAGGGCTTCCAGGATCACGCTGGGCGTGATCTTCGAGAAGTCGGGATAAAAAAGGAACGAAAGCCCTTCCGAAGCCCCCGGCAGGGTGACCGACCGGATGCAGATGATGATGATCAGCACCAGCAGCAGGGGCATGAGGATACGGGTATATTTTTCAATGCCTTTCTTGATGCCCCGGTAAACGATGAAAGCGGTGAGGAACATGAACACCAGCTGCCACATCACCGGCGTGGTGCCGCTGTGCTGGAATTCGCTGAACATGCCCGCCAGCTGGTCGGACGATTTTCCGCTGAAGCCGTTGATGGCCGACTGGTAGATGTATTCGAGCGTCCATCCGGCGATGGTGCTGTAATAGGCGAGGATCATGAAGGCCGCCCCCACGCAGATATATCCGAAGAAGTACCAGGGCTGCCCGGGTTTCAGCAGCTTGAAGGCCCCGAACACGTTACGCTGTGCCCTTCGGCCGATGGTGAATTCCGACAGCATGATGGGAAGCCCGATCAGCACGATAAAGCCGATGTAAACGATCAGGAAGGCGGCACCGCCGTTTTCCCCTGCAACATAAGGGAATCGCCAGATGTTGCCAAGCCCGATAGCCGAGCCTGCCGCAGCGGCAATGATCCCGAGCTTTGACCCGAAGCTGTCCCTCTTCGAAAAATCTATGTTGGCCATAAGTCTGGAATGATTAGGAGGTGCAAGTTACGAAAGAAATCAGAAAATAAATGGCTTGAAAATGATAAGGGGATGGTGATTAAACGGTTTCAGTGCTTCATGGTTTCAGTGTTTCATTGTTTCATTGTTGCAGCGCCTGCCCCGAACTCGGTGGTTTCATGCTTGGAAACCTCGGAGGTTAATTAAGAATTAAACATTAAAAATTAAAAATTAAAAATTCCCTGGTCCCACAGTCCCACAGTCACATAGTCCCACAGTCACATAGTCCCACAGTCCCACAGTCAAAAAAAACAATTCCCTAACTCCTGGAAAAAAAATCCGCGCACAGGGTGTGACATTTCGGCAAATCCGGTATTAATAGATAAAGGGATGACGTTATGCGCAGGATCATTGTACCGGTCAAAGAACAGGTGAAGGCTTACCTCACCTTCAACCATGCCGAGCGCAGGGGGATCGTGGTGCTGGTGGTGCTGATCATGATGAGCGAAGCGGTGAATGCTTTCCTGCCGGCTTTCATCCACAGGGAAGAGGTCGACACCTCTGAGTTTGATGCCGAAGTGGCCCGTTTCATGGAGGCCCTCTCGGCCCCCGACACCCTCACCCGTAATAAACCTAAAACATCCAAACAGAACTTTACATACCCAGACCGACCCCGATATGAGAAAAAAGCCCGCCCTGAGCTGCCCCCCGTGATGATTGAGATAAACACTGCTGACTCTGCTCAACTGTTGACGCTACGTGGGATCGGACCCGTATTCGCGGGACGCATCCTCAGGTACCGGGGCATGCTCGGCGGCTTTTTTTCGAAGGAACAACTGCTGGAGGTTTACGGGATGGACAGTGCAAGGTATGAGGGGATCGCCGGCAATATTTCCGTCGACACTGCAGGGATCATGAAGATGAACGTTAACGAAGCAGCCTTCAGGGACCTCCTGCGCCATCCCTACTTCGATTACGAGACCGTGAGGTCGATCGTGAACTACCGCGATCACCGCGGGCCCGTCACCTGCCCCGACACGCTCAGGAAGATCATCGGTTACGACCCCATGTTCGAGCAGTGCAGGTACTACATTGAATATGGAATAAGGAAGATGGAATAAGGAAGATGGAATATTTAACAATGAACCACCGAGTTCTCCATTCCCCTTCTCCTTGAGGAGAGGGGGTCAGGGGGTGAGGTGCTCATTATCCCCCTTCTCCCCGGGGAGAAGGGGTTAGGGGTTGAGGGGCTTATTATTCCCCTGCTCCCCCCGGCTCTCCTCGGGACAGGTTCTTGAGGAGAGGGGGGCAGGGGGTGAGGTGACGGCCTTTACGGCAGCAGGAACAACCTTCCCTCACCTGCATCCAGGGAAATCTGGATGCCCTCGATCTCAGGACTGTCATCTCCCACTGGACGCGCCTGTCCATCCACTTTGCTGACCTCAAGAACCTCAACCGTAGGATTCCCCTTGAGCTTTTCAACCAGGCTTTTGCCATATTCACTTACCAGTAGTTCATCACAATAAAGCAATTCCTGAATTTGAGCATTTGAATCAACCGCCTGACCGACCACGCGCAGTCCTTCAGCCAGAAAGGTATTGGTGGCTGAACGCTCCTTTGAATCTGCCAGTTTGCGTATTGCCTTGATTCGCG
>CAZHYA010000248.1:0-2280 GCA_964536525.1 uncultured Bacteroidales bacterium
CATTGTAATGGTCCCTGATGCTTGCCGATTTTTGCCTGACCACCGGCTCTAAGACCTGGTCGACCGTCCTGCTGCCGACGGACTTAACGACAGGGTGCATCCCGAAGGCCCCGTTCCGCTCGGTGTGCATGCACAAGGCCGAAGGGATAATAAGCGGCCGATCCATGTAAAAAACGGCATATTCGAGCCTATCGCCCATGGTGATCTCCACACGGACCTTCCCGTCGGGGGAGGCCAATTCATACCTGCCGGCCCGGGCCTGACTTTGCCAGGAATTTCATCAACTTTTTCATATCACCGGTATTATTGTATGATCATCTCATCCACGAACAGCCATGCCTTGCCCCCCTGGCCGGGATGGCCCCCGGGACAGACACCGATATTTTCTGCCACAACACGGATATAACGAGCCTGTATAGGTTCGGCTGTAAATGACAGCGTATAGGCATAGATACCAGATCCCTGTCCGGCATCTACCGGTATCGCTTCCGGGCTTCCGAGACGTTCGTAGTCAACACCATCGACCGAATACAGGATGCTGATCTCTTCAGGTAAAAATATCCATGATGCCCTGTCCTCCAGGAACCTGACCTCAATACTCCTGATATCCCTCACCTCCCTGAGGTTGATGGTAAGGTCGAGGTCGTCGCCTTCAAAACCCTGCCATTTGCCGTCCTTGAAATCGGGCGATGCCAGGATGCCGTCGACCAGCCCGTCATTCAGCCCTGCGTCGTATTTCACTGAATATTTGTTTTTATACTCCACATAGCGCCCTGTGGCGTAGCTGACCACGAATGGCCTTTCGATGTAGCCGGCCTTTTTTTCGCCAACATAAGCAACGGCCTTCACGGTTGCCGTACTGCTGATGCCGAAGATGCCATCATATCTTTCCGACTGCCGGTCGGGCACCTCCCCGTCGAGGGTATAGAATATCTCCGCCCCTTTGTGCACCGTACTCAGCCCAATGGAAATGGTATTGTTGTCCCTGTTCACGTTGGAGGTGATCCCCATGTCGGGATACACCTGGATCAGGTCGAACCAGGCCGTGCCCTTGCCGTCGAGGCTCAGGGTGGGCGAAACCTGATTGGGTCCGTATTCGGGCACCGGGATGGAGGAAAAGGCATATTCCTGCCACTCATCGCCCGGCATGAAAGATTCCGTAGTCCCCCCCAGCGACATGCTGAACACGGGATGACCTGATGCATCGGGACCGCAGCCACATAGTTTTTGAAAGAATGATCTTTTCACCACATCCCTGTACTTCAGTGGCAACGACCTGGCCTGTATGCTCATGGTATAGCTTTGTCCCGGCTCGATGCGTATCCTGTGAAATGACAGCTTCATGCCCCCGCCCTCCGAAGGTGCGGTCATCCTGAGCGAATGCCCGCCCCTGGCCGCTATCCTGGGATCAATGAAGTAGGTGGCGCCCCTGTCGCCCTGCGGCCGGGCATAACATGAGGCGGGGATGCCTGTTCCCGCAGTGTTCTCAAAGCTTGGGTCCAGGACCAGGTTTTTGGGCTGTACCCTGGGCCCCTTGCTTGTAGGCATCCTGTACCTGACGGTATAAACCCTTGTGCCGTATGCATCGATGATATCTTCGACCCTGCCTTCCCTGACTTCCACCATACGGTCTTCGAACATTACGGCAGCGCTGCCCGAATAACGGAGGCCTTCCAGCGAAAAACTAAATTCCCCGGGGCTGTTTTCGGTGTTGACCACCACTACCACCACTGCCCCGTCTCCATGTAAAACCCTGAAATCTAAATTCTTATTTTCGCTCTGCAGTACAGGAGGCTGCTCCGCTGAGAATAGGAACGGCGTCAGTTCCGCCACCTCCAGTGCCATGGCACCGCATTCGTTCCAGGCAATGGTCGACTTTGGAAAGGCATTCAGCCCCTGCCGGATAAAATATTGTATCCCCGAAGATCCGTTTACGATGGCAAGGTAGGTCATCACCCGCATCTCCTGCGGTGTCGGCTCCCGTTCCCACCATTCATTGCCACCGAAGGCCTGCGGGACGATCCACACCGGCTTGTCGAGGAAGAATTCCTCGTGCAGCATGGCGGTTACCTCTCCAACTTCATTAACATCCCCATGTGGGACCGGATAAGGATCAGCCATCACGATATCCATCACATGGCTGTAGTCACGGGCCATCGCCGGTGTCATGAAAACCACTGTCACCGGATGGTACGGATCCAGTTCCCTGATCAACCCGTAAGCTTCAGCAAGGGAATCGGGTGGTACGCCCTGCCCCACAGGCTCATAGCTGATGTACCA
>CAZHYA010000248.1:2290-4135 GCA_964536525.1 uncultured Bacteroidales bacterium
AGAGCAGTGCCGGATGGTCCCTGAAAGTTTCGATCTCCTTTTTCAGCATCCTGATCCTTTTGCGGTGCGAGAGCTTTTCGTGCTGCTTATGGCCTACCCCTCCGCCACCGGCAAGGCTCAGGAGGTTATAGTTCACCTTCATGCCAAGTTCCGCACAACGGTCCATGTATGCCCTGCGTTCGCTGAGTGTCTTCCCCTGTATTTCCTGGTATGGCGACATCATATTGAAGCCTTTCACCGCCTCCTCTTCGGCCAGGCCGGGTTGTACGGGCGAATAAGTATAAAACCCGAAGGGGATGAACGGCAGGCCCTCCACGATCAGTCCCCCGCTGAGGCGGTCGATCTTCACGGCATTGTATTTGTCGGGCAGCACCAACAACTCCACCTTGTCGGAATCCACCCATTTGCCGTTCTCCATATAGGAAACCGTAAGCTCATGACTTCCCAGTCCAAAGAGTTCAAGCGGAAACCCAAAGATGTTGAATTGCCCGGCCTTCACGTCAGCGCCCCTCAGGATATGGTCGAAGGCAAAAACGATATCGACCGTAACCCGCAGGTCAGACCTGGAGGCAGGCACCCATACGGCCACCTCGGCCTTTTCTTCAGAAGTATAGTAGCTATATCGTGCAGCCGACCTGTAATGATCCGAGGCCAGGGCCGTCCCGGCCAGGAGCAGGGACAAGATGAAGGGTAGGATAAATCTTTTTACCATAACAGTTATTGCCTGTAAATTTCACAATCGAGCCATTTTCCCAGGGCATCCAGGATCTTCTCGCGTTGTTCTTCCGGCAGGTTGAAAATGCGGGTCCCGTGGTTCCCTTCCGGTTTGAACACCGTGAATGAGTTGGTTTTCCCGGTCGTCTGCACCGCCGGTGCCGACCAGGGATCCCATTCACCGTAGATGAATATCATGTTCTGTCCGTGGTGTCTCACAAAGTTATCTACCTTCTCCATGGGCAGGGGATCGTATATGCATTCTTCCCCTTCGGGGCAGGTAAACCGGAATGTCTGGTCGCTGAGGGCGCGGATGCAGCCTTCGAATTCGCTGTGGTCATAACCGTAAAACCCTATCTCGGTGAGGGCCTGGTAAAAGAAGGGCTGCATGCCGGCAATGCCCTGGTCGGACACCCAGTCGAGGCCTGTCACCTTGCTGAGGTGACTGATGACTTTGTCAGGATTGGCATCCGGGCCCGGAATGGAGTTACAGGGAGTGTTTCCCCACTGCCAGAAGGCGAAAGAATATTCCAGGGCAGTGAGTTCATAGCCGGCGGTATCGCCAATGGAAAAAAGAAGGTCTTTCTCTTCGATGGCCTTTTTAAAGGCTGGAAAATATTTCTCCCTGTTGCAGAGGAGCATCTCCTGGAAGTCGTGTATCCGCTGACGGCAGGAATCGCTGCCCACCCTGTCGAGAAATGCATAGCAGCGTTGCTCTTCGATCGAAAAGTTCAGCGGGCACACATAGGCCACTGTGGCATCCACATCATCGGGCCAGAAGGCCCGGTGGTAGATGGCCGTTTGCCCTCCCTTGCTGATGCCCGTGCTCACCCATTTCCCGCTAAAGAAGGGTTTGAGCAGTTCCACGATCCTGTGATGGTCGCCGGCTGCCTGCTCTACGGTAAGGTATTGCCAATCGGGTGGTTCGGGTGTTGATGGCCCGAAAAAGCGGTGCTCTGCCAGCACCTCATTGGCTCCGAGATAAAAGTCAAGCTCGTTCATGTAGAAGGAATATGATCCATATTCCCCGTAATACCCTTCGGTGGTGAACACCACAGGGGCATCCTGATCGCGAAACATGACAAAGACCCGCTGGCTGAAAGATCCTGCCGCCGGATCAAGGTGATCGAC
>CAZHYA010000249.1:0-4125 GCA_964536525.1 uncultured Bacteroidales bacterium
TCGAAACAGCTTAGGCATGATGCGAAAGAATTTTCAAGGAGCCGTGACCTGATGAATCCCTACGCGCCGGAATTCGTATTCTACGAAACCAATAACGGACTGGGCTGGATAAGGCCTTACGGATACTTCGTCTGGTACAAGAATATCGGTTTCATCAACCTCGAAGCCCCTGAAGAAAAGAAGGACAGCCTGGTGAACGAGGGCAAAGCCTATCTCCAGGTATTGTTCAGGGAATTCATCGATTTCTGATCAGCCACCCCCGTCGAGCGATCCGAACACCCTTTCGAGCAGCGCTGTCACCCTGGCCAGGGGATCTTCACTGATGGCTTTTTACTCCTCGGCGATCTTCACGCAGCGCCCGTCGAGGGCTTTCACGGTCACCCATTCGCCCAGGTCGGTATTAACGGGTTCGAGGCCGGCCAGCTGGCCCACCACGGAATTGGCAATGGTGTTATATTCGCCCGTGAGGGTGCTCCAGGTATCCTGGGCCGAGATCCCGCCCACAATGTCCTTGTCGAGCGAAGTCTGCATCTTGGGGGCATACAGCTGCGTGAGCGGACCGAACGTATTCACGCGCAGGTAATGCGTTGCCGCCGTATCTTCCCCATGCAGGATGTTGTAGCCGTCGGCAATGGTCATGCCCGTGATGGCATTCCAGAAGACGGGCGCAGCCTCGGTGGCGGCATCTTCCGCAGCCCTGTTGATCTTGAGGATCACATCCTCCACCAGCAGGTCGAGTCCCAGTCCCTGCAACAACGGGTTGTCGAGGTTATCAACGATGATATCCGCCTCCGGCGGAAGGAGGATCTTGATGAGTTCGTCCTTGTAATACCCGTCGACCTTCGAAACAATGCTCACAGCCGTGTCGGTGCCCACGGTCAGGGCCTCTTTCAACCCGGCAATGATCTCCGTATCGGTGAGCCCGAGGCTTTCGATGATCTCGTCGGCCTCCTCGCAGGAATAGAAGAGGGGGACCATGAGGATCGAAAGAACAATAAAAAATTTCTTCATGGCAGGCTTTTTTATAAAAGTAAGGAAATTATCGGAAACAGATACCGGATCTTTACCTGATCACAAATCCTTTCGTGACCACCTGAGGGATTTCATCCTGTCCCTCCAGGTAGATGCGCACGAAGTACATGCCTTTGGAGCGCAGTGCTGAGATGAGGGTTTTGTTACCTTCGATCTTGCGCATCATGACCATTTTCCCCGACTGGTCGATGATCTCTATCCTGTCGATCTTGTTTTCGCTCTCCAGGGTGAACGACCCCATGCTGGGGTTCGGGAAGAGGTTTACAGCATTCTCCAGGTCCGATAATTCGCCGACCCCAACGCAATCGTCCACGTAAATGGAATCCTGCGCTGAATCTGAGCATCCATTGCCATCCTCATAAGTATAGGTGATCAGGTTCCAGCCGATTGCTGCCAGTCCGGGGATAAACAGTCCGGTGACTGTAACTCCGTTGCCGCTGTATGTGCCTCCTGACGGGATGGCCGTCAGCTGTACGGGTGGGTCGCCCACGTTGCACATCATCTCGGGCCAGTCGCCCAGTGTGATCACCGGCAAAGTGTTGACCGTAACGCCGGTTTCGGCATTGGCCGTCTGCACACCGTCGTAAACCTCCACGAAATAGGTAGTCGTAAATTCAGGGAACACCACCGGGTTGGGCAGGAAGGAGGTGAATCCGGGAGGATCCGACGTCCAGCTGTAAGTGTACGACCCTGTTCCCCCTGAAGGGATGGCGCTGAGCTGACTCCAGTCGCCCTCACAGATCACTGACGGGCTGGCCGTGGCCGTGGCCGTCATGCCTTCCGAAACATTGATGTAATTGTTCTTGAGTTCGCTATCTGATCCGGCACCGTTGGTAGCGGTGAGTTCAACACTATAATACCCGGGCTCATTGAACTTCACGGCCGGGTTCTGTGAGGCCGAACTGGTCCCGTTGACATAGGTCACCGTGAGCGGTGTGAAGGCCCATGCCCAGGAAGAGGGATCGTTCGTGGAAAGATCGGTAAAGAATACCGTATCCACCACCGAAGGCGTGGTGTTGTCGGCAACAAAGTCGGCCACCGGAGCCAGTGAAGGAAGGCTTGCAAGGATATAGTCGACCTTGGTCTCGGTATTGGAGCCGTTGGCATTCGTAGCCGTCAGTTCCACGGTATAATATCCTTCGGCGTCGAAACGCACTTCTGGATTTTGTGAAGCCGGGGAGGTCCCGTTCACATAGGTTACCGTCGACGGGCTGAAGCTCCATGCCCATGAGGTAGGTGAGCCGCTGCTGAGGTCGGTGAACTGTACCGTGTCCGTGGTCAGCGGCGTGAGGTCGTCAGCCATGAAGTTCGCAAGCGGTGCAGCGCCGCTAAAGGCAAACGACACCACTTTGGTGCCTTTCTGCGATCCACTGATGTTATCCTGCGTGGTGACCCAGAAGGTCTGGTCGTCGGCCGGGTCGACGGCTATGTTGGAATAGTCGCCCCAGCGTTCGCTGGATGTCTGCGATGCCGTACCCGTATAAACCGTCGTTTCGGCAATGTCGAGCACGCCTGAGGCCAGTGCGTTCTCTGCGGCCGACTGTCCCGCGTAGCGGATGCCCGGGTATGTCGATGAGCTGGAAACGGAATATCCCAGGGCGATCTCCTGGTTGCCGTTCATGGCGATGCTGCCCATCCACCGGCTGTCGGCATCGGGAGCATAGGTGCCATACTGCCTGACCTGCCAGTTGGAACCGTTCAGTTCGAGCTCGTACCAGCGGATGCCGGCGTGATCGGTATTGTCGACATCGATGGTGTGATTGCACACGATCCGCTGCGAGGAGCCGAAGTTGCGGTACTGTGCCCTGTGCATCAGCACCTGGTTGATGGCGTCGAGCTTCTGGCTGGTGCCCGGCTGGGCGATGTTTTCCCAGCTTGGCCCGAAATTGCTGTCGAAGGAAGTCACGTCGATCTGCTGTACCCTGGCGAAAGTTGAGTTTGAGGGTGTGGTCCAGTCCACATCCAGTTCATAAAGCCAAAGCTGGTCCTGTACGCTCCCGCCCCAGGCGTTGTCGTTAATGGTGAGGTACATCCCCGGGCTGCCCGAAGGGGCGAAGGTGCCATCGTTATCAATGGGGAGGATGCAGTGAAAGCCACTGTTGGGGCGATGCGGGTTGTTGAACTGCACCATCTGTGGGGCCGAGCCCCCTGCGATCATCACGTCGCGCTCGAATACATAGATGTCGTCGCCCGAATAGGTGTTGGTGGCCATGTAATAGCCGTCGCGCCAGATGCCAAACTTCATGTAGTCGGGAAAGCCGTTCATCACGAACGACCAGGCATCCCAGGTGCCAGTGGGGTCGTCGGTCTGCGACACGGCGATCAGCATATAGTCGGGATTGCCGGATATGCCCGAGAATTCGGCCATAAGCCATTTCTGGGCCTGCTCGTCGAACATGATGATGGGGTCGCCATCGTTCCAGGATGATCCCGGCACCCCGTTGAAGAGCGTATTGAGGTTGGTGGGGCCGGCAAGCAGGTTGCCCACCTTATCATAGATCGTATATTTCACGTTGATGGTCTGCATGTAGTGGTCGGGACCTGCAGAGCCGTTGCAATCGGGAGGGTTGTAGTAGGTCGATTGTCCGCTCCAGTACTGTATGATGTCGGTGAAGCCGCGCTTGCTGCCCATCTCCGACTGCAGGCCGGGGTCGGGGCCTGATGGCCTTGTTTCTTCCCAGTAGGGGTAATTCCTGTATTTCAGGTCCTGGTTGCGTTTGACTTTGGCTTCCTCTTCGGCCATGGCTGCCAGCTCTTCCGGGGTAAGGGCCGGAAGGTCCCTCAGCGGCCCGACAACCATATGCGATACGGCAGTAGCGATCATGGTGGGAGCCAGCACTTCGTCCTGTGCCCGCAGTTGCATGGCGCTGAATATCATGGCAATGCCCAATAAAGTAATAAGGTTTCGGTTCATGTTCTCAGGGTTATGATTTGTGATTTACGGTATTTCAAAACGGTCCGGCAAAGGTAATCAGTATAATTTATCGAAACACTAACAAATCAGAGCGGGTTATGTTCTTGAGGTTGCCTGAACACCTTGCAACCAGCTGACCGCCATTTTCCAGAAAACGGTAACCACCGCCAGGAACAACA
>CAZHYA010000250.1:0-3769 GCA_964536525.1 uncultured Bacteroidales bacterium
CCCGGGGGAGATCGCCGAGAAATTATCCTGCAGGGGCTACCGCGATATCACGAAGTACTCATAACAGCGAAATTTACCGCTTACAACAGCGATGAGATAGAGACCAGGTGAATGCTTGCTGATGTCGATCGTCATTGCCGAAGATCCCTGCTGTTGCCATTTGCCCAGGGCTTTTCCCGTTAGGTCGAGCATGGTGACCGTGATCCCTTCAGCGGCTTCCGGCCCGAAAACAACATTGAGCCTGTCGGAGGCCGGCATGGGGTAAATATTCTTTATCAGCAAGTCGCCGGAAGGGAAAATGCCTTCATCCAGCCCTACCGGGTTGTTGTCGTTGTAATAGATGAAGTTGCCCTTGATGGGGTCCCAGTTGCTGATCACGATATCGCCGTTGAGCATATGATCGTATTCGATGGTGACCAGGTTGCCGGGCATGAGGCGATCCTTGAAGCTGACCCAGTTTTTCAGTTCAACATATGCATATTCGCGGCGATCGAGCAGTACACCGTCCACATACACCTTGTTGATCCGCTCGATGACCTGTTGTTCAAGGGTGATCACGGCACTTTCGGCGATCATCTTGCCGGTGTGGCTGGCCGGCTGGTAGTTGAACCTGCCCAGGTCCGACATCAGGATGGCCTCCACCACGGAAGTGGCATCGGAGGTATATACCGGGGCGGTGTTCCAGAAGTCGCAGCAGCCTTCCAGGATCACCAGCGGCCCCCACCAGCTGCCATACAGCAGGTCATTATAGCCGTCGTTGTTGATCTCGGCCATGAGGATCCCCGATCCGTAGCCGACATAGCCCGACTCCCACGAGGGACTTGAAGATGCGGGTATGGGCGGGATGAAATTATATTGCTTCACCTTTCCGTCGCCCCCAAGCTGGTCGTTGCCCGTGACGGCCATGCAGGGTGGGGCGCTGTTATGAACCTTCCCGAAGTCGAGCGAGTTCATGAAGTTCTGTGCATTGTCGGAGTGCCAGTCGTGGGTTTCATCGATCACCCCGTTATTGTCGGCAAGAAAAACATAATTGTCCGTGCTCTCGCAAACGAACATGAGGTCGAGGAACCCGTTCTGGTCGATGTCGCCGAACTCAACGTCCATGGCACCCATCTGCACGTCCGACTGCCAGCCTGGCGTGGAGCTGAAAACCCCGTCGTTGTTATAGAATATCCTGCCATAGTCGTAAATGGCTCCGTATGGTTCGGCACAGGCTACGGCGAGGTCGAGGTCGCCGTCGCCGTCGGCATCGCCCAGCGCACAACTGAAGGAATAGAAATTCTGCGTTTCGAATGATGGCGTGCTTTCCAGTTGTGTCCCTGTGTTATAGTAGATCTTGGCCTTACCCTTGTCGCCAAAACCACCTGGGCCGAGGTACACGGACACGGCAATGTCCACATCGCCGTCGTTGTCGATGTCGCCTGCCGAGAGGTGCCCGTGGTAATCCACGTCGGCCGACTGCCAGTCGGGGAGGAGCGGGAAGGTGCCGTCGCCCTGGTTGTAATACACCACCAGCCGCTGGCGCTGGATGTCGTTGCCGTTGGCCACGATGATGTCTTTCCACCCGTCGCCGTTGATGTCGGCAATGCCCAGCCCTGTCCCGTAGTGGTCCTGGGGGCTGGTCTCGAAGGAAGGAGTGGGAGGGAAGGGTATCTGCGCACCGGCGCTTAAAACCGTGATGACAAGGATGAAGAGGATCAGCTTTGTCATGGTTCGAAGTTTTATCTAAGGTACGAAAATGATATGGAAATGTTAAATACCATCCGGGCCAGAAGGAGTTTTTGTAATTTTAGAAAGCCATTGATTTACCGTTTACCATATTCTGCCATGAAAACAAAACATTTGACTCATATCCTCACCCTGACGGCGCTGACCGTCATGTCACTCCTCGTAATTTTTTCATGTAAGAAAGACAAGGATGACGACACCCCTCCCGTCATCCCTTCCTGCAGCATCGTAACACCTTCCGACAGTGCCACGGTACAGTTGGGCTTTAAGCTCAGGATTGAGGCCGAAGTGGCAGGGCTGGGCGGTGATATATCCGTTTCGTTCAGCATTGACACGGCCCAGGTGTCGACCACCATGGAGCAGCCCTATGATTTTCTGTGGGATACCGAGGGGTGGGAACCCGGTCCGCACAGGATCGTAGCCGATGCCTGGAACGGCATCACCCTGTTGAGCGATGAGATCACCATCATCATCATCGACACCATCATCCCCTTACAGTCTCCTGTCCCCGTGATCAAAATCATCCCTAATAGCGGGAATACCGATACCATCTTTACTTTCGATGCTTCGGGCAGTTATGACCAGGAAGACCTCTTGGAAGAGCTGCTATTCCGCTGGGATTTCGACGGCGACGGCGACTGGGATACCGAGTATACCCATCAGGTGAGCTTCCCGAACAAGTATGCCTTCCCGGGAACGTATAATGTGAAACTGGAAGTAATGGATACCGACGGGATGACCGCCGACACAGTGAAGAAACTTCCGGTGCCTCCTTCACCTGTCCCGAATGCCTGCAGTGGCATCGTGACCGTGCCCTACGGGGGGAAGATCTACCATACGGTGCCTGTCGGCGGGCAATGCTGGCTCAGGGAGAACCTCAACATTGGAGAGATGATCCCTGCGGGGGAATTGCAGGACAACGACGGGCTGATCGAGAAGTATTGTTACGATGACGATCCGCTGAACTGTGAAAAATACGGTGGCCTGTACCGGTGGAAGGAGATGATGAATTATATCCCCTTCCAGGGGGCGAAAGGCATCTGCCCACCCGGCTGGCATATTCCCTCCGATGCCGAGTGGAAGGTGCTGGAAGGCTTTGCCGACAGCCAGTACGGCACTGGTGATCCTGAATGGGATAAAACCGGCTACAGGGGATCCGATGCAGGGAAACACCTGAAGTCGCTGCTGGGATGGGATGATGGCGACAACGGCGACAATGTCCATAATTTCAGGGTTTATCCTGCAGGTTACTGGGAGTCGGGCATTCATTTTACTGTTGCCGGGAAGCAGGCCAGGTTCTGGAGTTCGACCCGCGACAGCGGGTTCAATGCCTTCAGCCGCGCGTTTGGTGCGGAAGAGGACCGGGTGTCGCGGAAGCTGCACTGGGAGGAGGCTACATTTTCCGTACGTTGTATCAAGGATTAACGCCAGCGGCTGCGTGCGCTGAAGGAGGGCTTGCCAAGATCTTCATTGAAAAGACAGTGGTAAAATTCATTGTCATGTTCTGCATCGGCCAGTATGGCTGTGAGCATATTCCCCGGTTTTGATTCTTTGAGGAAGTTCATCTCCAGTCCGGCGATGTCATGCTCCATCCTGTATCCTGACGGGACCATGTCGAGCGCCAGGTCGATGTACCGCACATTGGTCATGTGCCCGTTGATGTCGAGATCGGAAAAACGGACCTCTGAAGTGAATTTTTGTCCACCCCCGGTGATTGGTTTTACCCTTTTCGGCTTTCTGCCCAGCGCATATTCGATGTTGTTGTAATTGTAATCCCTGAAATAGTCGTCGAGACGGCAGATGGTCTTCTCCGTCACATCGATTACCAGCCAGGTGCTGCTTGCTGCCCCGATCACCTGCCCTTCCTTATTGGTGATCCGGAAGTCGCGCAGGGCAAAGCGTCCGTCGGGCCCGTTCGACCAGGTGGTGATGGTGACGGGCTCATGCAGCCCGGGGAACCGGTCGACCTCGACGAGCATCTGGGCCAGCACCCATGCCCGGTTCTCCTTCATCATGTCGTGGAACCCCAGCTTAAGCTTTT
>CAZHYA010000250.1:3779-4118 GCA_964536525.1 uncultured Bacteroidales bacterium
ATATAGCGGCAAAGCGACTGCAGCGATGCCTGCCTTTTGGCATCCACATCGTATGAGTTGATCGTGTATTCTTTGGTATAGCGTGTTTCGGGGGTGAACATAGGTTTTGTTTTCACGGCAAAGGTAATGAAACAGGGCTAAATGGCTACATGGTTACATGGCTAAATAGCTTGCCCCGAAACCTCGGGGGTTAGACGGTTGGACGGTTGGATGGTTAATTCATCCCGTTAGGGATGCAACGCCGATAGCACATATGGATCGTAAGCTTCAGGCGCCCCTTAGGGGCGCAACACTCTAGCTCACTTTAGTCGCTATAGTTCACAATAGTCACTGATCACT
>CAZHYA010000251.1:0-4112 GCA_964536525.1 uncultured Bacteroidales bacterium
AGGAACTCCTCATCCCGGAGGGTCTTGATAAATGCCATCAGATCAGCTTTTTCGGTAGGGGTTAACTGGGTGCCGCCATTGGCGATGTGGTGCATGAGCGGGTTGATGTAGGGCGACCATTCGAGCCCGTGCGAATAAAAATTGATCACCTCCTCCAGCGTGGCAAACCTGCCGTCGTGCATATAGGGGCCGGTAAGCTCAATATTTCTCAGCGTGGTGGCTTTGTATGCCCCCAAATCCATGGGATCGCCGGTGATGGCATAACGGTCGTCGAGGCCGGGGAAGACCGTATCCTTCCCGTTGTTGTAAAAAAGGTTGGTCGTGAAGAGGGGGTTTCCAAAGCCGCCATGGCAGTGGAAGCAGTCGGCGCCCTCTTCGGTAGTGAAGAGCACAAAACCGTTGAGCTCTGATGAGGTGAGCTGCACCTCTCCCCTCATGTACCTGTCGAATTTGGCATTGGAGGAGATCAGGGTGCGTACAAACTGGGCCACCGCCATGCTGATCCTTTTCATGGTGACCACATCGGTGCCGAAGGCTTTCTTGAACAGCGGCGGATATCCCGGGATCGATGCGATCAGGGCTTTGGTACGGTTGGTGTCGCCGTTCATCTCATGTGGTGCCACAACGCCCATCCATACAAGGTCCTCGATATTGCGCCGGTAAGGGTCAGGGTTATCCTTCCGCTGCTTGCCATTCCAGAGCTAGCCATTGTGGTTCCACACCAGGTTGATGAGCGGAAGCATCAGGTGTGGTGTCGGGATGCCGGTAAGGCCATGCGGGTGCCCGCCCTGGTATACAGGATGGTCGATGCCGCATTCGAAGGAGTACTCCTGCAGATGGCAGGTGGCGCAGCTCATGAGCGAATCGGGATGGGTGCGGCCCGAGAGCCTGCCGTCGTAGAACAGGTACCTGCCCAGCTCGACGCCTTCCAACGTCATGGGATTGTCGGCAGGGATGTTCATCTTCTTCGGAAAGCCGAAAGGCGCTTCGATGGTATAAGGGGTCGGCCCTGCCGGGATGGGCACGGGATCATCCTCCCGCTGGCAGGCAGCAAATGCCAGTAAGAATATGAAAAATCCGAATGTGATCCCTATTTTCAAAACAATAACTCCTATTCATTCAAAACTCAAAATTCAAAACTCAAAACTCCGAAGACATCATGCCCATTCTCACAGCCAAGCTTCATGGCATCCTGCTTCTGCATGATATCCCCGCCCCATGCGTTATGATCATAGGTGTGGGGGCTGCTGAACCAGCTGTCGACATGCATCACCAGGTCGACGATCGTTTCCTGTCCCTGCGTAACCGTAAATGATGATGCCGGCACCACCACTTCGAAATAATTCTGGATGAATCCGGTGATCGCCCCGCTTTCCGGGTCATATACCTGCCCGATACCCAGGTGAAAATCGTAGGGCCTTTCCAGCCCGTTGGTGTCGAGCCATTTCCCGTTCAGTTTCATATAATGATATCCACCACCCAGGTACTGGGGCCAGAACATCAGCGATTCAGGGGGGTCTGTGAACATCAGCGACTGGTTCTTCTCCTCGCAGATGCCGAAAGTGAAACTGATGCCGGTATAATCGCCTGCTGCAATATCGTCGTAGACCATCCATTCGTGCGTGGAGGGAATATCGGTATCCACGTAGTGGATGTCTTTCCATGCATCGATCATGTAATCGCCTTCCGGCCTGTGCAGGGTCACATCAGAAATAAAATACTGGATTTCATTCACCATGTATTGGTTACCGGCCTCGTTCACATATTTCCTGGTATCAAAATCCAGGGGTGCCCCATCGCAGTAATGATGGAAATTGAAGGTTACCTTCCCCGTCTCAGGAACCGGACCGGGTTCGTCATCCTTATTGCACGACACCATGGCAAGTAAAACCAGGGCCATGAAAAACAATATGCCATTATTCAAAACCTTCATTTTATTAATCAGACAACGCCATCCCCCCCGGGGTTGCATTAATAACATACAAAACAATCTTCTTATTCGGGCTCCAGGCTTCGGGCTTCGGGCTCCAGGCTTCGGGCTCCGGGCTTCAGGCTTCGGGTCGCTGGCATCTGGTATCCCTTTTTCCTTTTTCCTTTTTCCTTTTTCCTTTTTCCTTTTTCCATCTTCCATTTTCCTTTTTCCTTAATCAAACGGAACGGTCCCCGACACCGTTACATATTTCACCGTATCCTGGCTGCTGGAGCCCTGTTTGAATAGTTTGCCATTGATGAGCACCTGTACGGTGATGGCAGAGCTGATGTCGGCGTAAATGGCCGACACGAAAACGATATCGCCTTCTTCGGCACTGAATGAATATTTCCATTCATCTTCGGCGCTGGAGGTTTCGATGCGCTCACTGAGCAATGTCCCTTCGGCTGCACGGTAGTTCACGTCAAACCCCGATATCGATCCTGTGATGTAATAGGTGACCTGCTTCTCCGAAGTTTTCTCGCAGGAGAAGAGCAGGAAGACCAAAGGAATAACCAATAATATTCTTTTCATCTTATCATATCTTGAAATAGAGGTTTATATAAAATGAACGTCCCGGTTCATAGAGTTCTCCCTTACCGCCGATGATCCTCCGGTTCAGGTGTTCGTAGTAGGCCTTGTCAAAAATATTGGCGACACCTCCGGTTATTTTCAGGTAGGCGTTGAACTCATACGACATGCTGAAGTCGAGCAGCAGGAACCCGGGTGTTTTCTCTTCCATGTAGGCCTGGGATATGTCGTTCTGCGGAGCGACCATCCGCAGCCTAAGGTTTGGGATGAACCTGCTGTCGCAGAAGCGGTAAAAAACCTCCACCGACCCTTCCAGGGGCGGGATCTCCGGCAGGGGATCATTTTTAACCTCTTCGCTGCCGGTTACCTGACCATTTTCAATAATATACCGTGTTCCCTCCGGGTTCACCCCCCTGGTGCAGGCAGCCGATACCCTGAAGCCCGCTTTCCAGTCAAGCGGTGATTGGTAGGTCAGCTCAAAGCCGCGCAGGAATACATATTCCTCATTGTAGAACTGTTTTACTCCGAGCACCCCTTTGGTCTGGGGTTTGGCTACACTTTCAGGAACCAGCGAGGCCGTGATATAGTCTGTTACCATCGAAAAGAAAAAACCTCCTTCGAGAATACCGGCACCCGGCATGTCGAGCCTGGCCGAAAGGTCGGCCTCATTGTTGGTTTCCGGGCTTAGCTGTGGATTGCCGAGGTAATCATAATTGTCATAGCCAATTGGCAGGAGGATGATGAACCGCTCGTTCATGTCGGGGCTGCGTGTGCCCCTGCCAACCGATAAGCCCAGCGAAAATGCATCGCTGAACTGCCACCTTCCGCCAATGCTTGCACTGAAGTTTGTAAATGCCGATTCAACATCCGTGTTCCGGTATACCACATTGCCCATCTTCTCGAGCCGGAGTTCACCGGAGTTAGCCCTGTTGAAATCAAGGCGTACAGCGGCATCAAACAAGAAACCGCCAAAGGTTCTGCGATACAACACAAACAGCCCGTTATTCTGGATCTGGGCTTCATTCCACAGGTCTTCATCCATTA
Source organism: uncultured Bacteroidales bacterium (assembly GCA_964536525.1). Lineage (GTDB taxonomy): Bacteria > Bacteroidota > Bacteroidia > Bacteroidales > B18-G4 > B18-G4. Next base: position 3,545 of record CAZHYA010000251.1, read on the forward strand.
CCGGCATGGTGGGCTCAAGGATCCTGGTCTTGGTCCGTTTACCGTCCTTGAGGATGTGCTCATAATCCGTTCCGACCACGATGTCGTTTTCGCCAAAACTGAAACTGCCTTCGACCGTATAGCCGTAATTGCGGGCCTGGATGTCGGAGACCGCCACAACGGTGTCGCCGAACGGCCGCTCCTTATTGTCCATGAGGTGACTTACATCCGACAGGTAAAGTTTTGCCGAAAAGCCCGTAAAACGCTCCGAAATGTTCCTTGCCACATAATCGAGCGAGACAAGCCTGGTATCGTCGGTCCGCTCATCCATCGGGAGGGCGGGGAAATATACATTGCGTCCGTATGAGCGGTCGAATGACAAAAGCATGTATTGATCCCTGAAAAAGCTTGCACCCAGTTTGGCCGTATAATTATATCTTTTAAATGCTGATTTCACCTCATTGCCATGACCATCTTCGTAGTCGCCATAGTTTTTCAGGTTCCCCGATAGGGAGAAGAACACCTTATCGTTACCGCCATCGATGGAAAGCCGCTGCTTGAACCCGTTCCAGTTACTTTCGTAACCCAT
>CAZHYA010000252.1:0-4104 GCA_964536525.1 uncultured Bacteroidales bacterium
TCCGGTTTCCATAAATAATCCTGCAAATATTCAATTCTGTGTCCGGGCTAATAGGAGGTTGTCTTGATGCCAATGGGAATATCATTGGATATGCCCTCGACGGCATACTGGCGTATTTTGACCTGAAGCAAAAGAAGCTGACGTCTATACTAATCGATCCTGAGCACCCCGACAGCAGCATCAATAAAGTGACAAAAGTATATAAGGACAGGGATGGAAAAATATGGATTGGCACATTGTCGGGTCTATTCGTTTACAAAGAACCTGAAAATTCCTTCAAACGCCCGGATCTCCCCGAACAGGGGTCTGACCTGCTGAACAATGCCTTTATCACTGATATTTTCCATGACGAAGACGGGGTATACTGGTATGCAACATCAAGTGGCCTGTTCAAATCTGCTCCTGGAAAGGATACCATCATCCATTATCATCATATCGAAGGTGACGCAAAATCCATCAGCCATGATATCATTGTAAGGCTGCATGAATACCCTTCCGACAGCGGCAGGACGCTGCTGCTGCATACCTGGAACGGTTTCAACTTCTTCGATAAAATTTCAGGCACCTGCAGGTCGTACCTGTTCGACAGGAACAACCCTGCATATACCCATGTGCAGGTATTCTATTTTGAGCTCGTTGATGAAACCGGCAGGGTGTGGCTTACCACCGACAACAAGAAGCTGATCATGTTCACTCCCCGTGAGGATGTGTTTAAGAGTGTACAGATCCGTGATGAGACCGGATATAACTATATCGGGGCATCCTTTTGCAAGGATGGCGAAGGGAATCTATGGGTGGGAACTGCATATGGGGGCCTGTTTAAGTATGACCGTGAAATGAAACTGCTCGACCGATTCCAGGTCAAACCCGATGATTACCGAAACAACTTTTTTATCTACAGCTTGCTGTTAGACGGCGACAACATGTGGATGGGATTTGCATCGAGGGGCCTTGGCAGGTTCAATATACGTACCGGTGAATTTGAACATGTGCTGAAAAAGGAAGATGTGGGAGGAAGCAACATTTTCAGGATCTACGACATGCTTCGCGACCGCTTCGGGATCATCTGGTTCTGCTCCGTCGATGGCCTGTTTTATATTGACAGCAACGATCCGGAAAGGAAGCTCAACAAACTGCCATCGCCGGATGAGCGGGAGCTGTTTGCCATGACGGTATATGAAGATGATGCCGGCAATATATGGTTTGCCGCCCCGAACAGGGGGCTGTACTGCCTGCCGGTGAAGAACAGGGCCGATAAATCCATTATTTTATTTGATCACCGTGAAGATGATCCCAAAAGCCTTCCTTCCAACCAGGTTTCATCGATATGCCAGGATACTTCACGGAATTACTGGATAGGCTCCGATGTCGGGCTGATCCGGTTTTTCCCTGACGACAGCAGCTTCAGCATCTACAAGCACAAATACAGCCAGGAACATCTAGCCATCGGATACCTCAAGCGCGACAATACCGGCAACCTATGGTTCTTCAGCGATAAGGGCATCGTGCGTTTTTCCCCCTTCGAAGATGATGAAAATACCTTCAGGGCCATTACCAGGAACGATGGCATGCCGTTTACCGAGTTCTACCCCTGGGAATTCCATATCGACCGGGATGGCATCATCTATTGCGGCGGGGTCAGGGGCTCCGGGAACGGGTTCTTTTATTTTGACCCTAAGGATATGGAACGCAACACACATATCCCTCCGGTGGTATTGACAAGCTTCAGGGTCCGCAATGAAGAAGCGGAAATGGACTCAAGCATCACAGTGGCCAGGAATATTGCCCTGAAATATCACCAGAATCACTTCTCTTTCGAGTTCGCGGCCCTCGATTATGTCAACCCGCAGCAAAACCAGTATGCCTATATGCTTGAAGGCTATGATGAAGACTGGATATACAGCGGCAACCGCAATTTTGTCAATTACACGGGTGTGCCGCCAGGCGAATACACCTTTCGGGTGAAAGGATCCAACAACGATGGCCTGTGGAACGAGGAAGGCAACAGCATCAGGATGATCATCAGCCCGCCCCCCTGGAAAACCTGGTGGGCCTATACGATCTATGGCATCGCATTCATCAGCATAATCATCGCCTGGCGGCGCTACGACCTGAAGCGGCAGAAGCTGAAACAGGCCCTTGAGATAGAACAGGTGGAAGCGGAAAAGCTCAAGGAGCTCGATAAAATGAAATCGCAGTTCTTTGCCAACATCTCGCATGAATTCCGTACCCCGCTGACCCTGATCCTCGGCCCGCTCGAAAAATTCAGTAAGAAAGTGAGGACGGAGGAAGACCTGCAGGACCTCAACATCATGCAACGCAATGCCCGGCGCTTGCAAACCCTGATCAACCAGTTGTTGAACCTGTCTAAAATTGAATCAGGGCAAATGAAACTGCAGGCCTGGGAAGAAGATATCGTAAGCCTTACCCGGGGGTATATGCAGTCGTTCGAATCCCTGGCCCGGCAGCAGCAGATCCGGCTCGGGTTCCGCTCCGGCCCTGATTACCTGCCCGTGTATATCGACCGCGACAAGATCGAAAAGATCCTGTATAACCTTTTGTCCAACGCCATAAAATTCAACCGCAATGGGGGAAGGGTGGATGTCGGGCTCGAAAGGAAAGACGAGGCGGTGCTCATCACGATCTCCGATACAGGCCCGGGCATTCCGCCGGAACAACTGGAACATATCTTTGACCGCTTCTACAGTGCGGCAAATTCTGCTTACCAGGAAGGGACGGGTATCGGGCTGGCGCTGACGAAAGAACTGGTGGCGTTGCATCACGGAACGATCGAAGTGGAAAGTAGGCCGGGACAGGGGAGCACATTCAGGGTGAGCCTTCCGCTGGGCAAGGCCCATCTTGCGGAAAAGGAGCTGGTTAAAAACCCTGAAGACCTGGTAACCCCCTTTCGCTTTGACGTGCGGGATAAGGACAGATCGCGCCCGGTGGAGGAAGGCATGCCCTTGCAGCAGGATCGTATCGAGCTGGTAAGGGACGATGCCGATCCGGTATTGCTTATGGTTGAAGATAATGCTGACCTGCGGGCATATATCCGGGGATTTTTTGAAAAGGAATACCAGTTGATCGAAGCCGTTGACGGGCTCGATGGCTTTGAAAAAGCGGTTGAGAACCTTCCCGACATCATCATCAGCGATGTGATGATGCCGAAGATGGATGGATTTGCGTTTGGTCAGAAGTTAAAAAGCGACCCGCGCACCAGCCACATCCCCCTGATCCTCCTCACGGCCCGCGCTTCTATCGAAAGCAGGCTGGAAGGACTCGAAACCGGGGCCGACGATTTCATTACCAAGCCCTTCGACCCGCAGGAACTGCAGGTCAGGGTTAAGAACCTGATCGCACAAAGAAAAAGGCTCGCAGAATATTACAGGGCCAGCCTGACCGACCCAGAGCTTCGTTTGGTGCTGCCGGCACCCCCGGAGGGCATCTCAGCCCTCGACCGTCAGTTCCTTGAAAAAGCCATCCGGGTGGTGAAGGAAAACATGGCCGATGCTGATTTCGGCGTAGAGGAGTACAGCAGCAGGCTCGCCATGAGCCGCATCCACCTCCACCGGAAACTGAAAGGACTGTTGAACCAGTCGCCCAGCGACCTGATCCGGACCATCCGCCTGAAGCAGGCCGCCACCTTACTGAAACAGCATGCCGGCAATGTGACGCAGGTCGCTTACGAGGTCGGATTCAACAACCTTTCTTATTTCGCAAAATGCTTCCAGGAGGAATTTGGCTGCCTGCCTTCGGAATATCCAGATAGTAATTGAATTCGTAAGCAGATCGTTTGGGATGTCCTCGTACCCCGTCCCCCGCCCCCCACACCCTTTTATGTTACATCAGTGATATGATCTGTTACATATGTGTTAGCCTTTGCCCGCAGCTGCGAAGTAACTTTGGAATTATGAAAATAGTTACAGCGTTACAATGATAAAACCATGAAACCGTGAAACCATGAATCACTAAAAACCAGAATATTATGAAAAAATTATTACTCCTAACCATCATGACCGTGGCGACGACGATAGCCGGCGCCCAGATCATCCACGTACCAGGTGATTACGGAACGATACAGGAAGGCATCGATGCCGCACAATT
>CAZHYA010000253.1:0-1100 GCA_964536525.1 uncultured Bacteroidales bacterium
GGCAATGGCGATGCCCAGGCTGAATGAGATCCCCAGCAGGATCCCGTAGAACGTCGTGCCCATGCTCACCGAAAATGTGATCATCACGGCCAGGCCAATGAAAAGCCCCACGATATAGCCGGCCCATTTATAGATGCCCTTCTTCCTGTTTGTTCTTTTCATTTTAAAAAAAATGAGGCCGGTGTTTAATCCCGGCCCCAGATAACCCTGATTAACAAACCTGAGAAAATTTACAGGCAGTTTTTTAAAAAATCTTTTAAACCAAGCAGGTTTCCCAAACCTGTACAAATAACAGGATAAAAACTATGCCAAACTTTTATATGACTGTATATCTGCTGGTTAAACTCAGCATACTGGCTCACACAAGGTAAAATTTTGTACCCATGCGGACAATTTATGATCGCTTCCGTACAGCGGCCCGGCAGAACTTGCTATTGCAACACTCAAAACTCAACACCCAACACTATTCGTCTTAATTCCTATCTTTGAGGCAAATCCATTGCCATGAAGAAACAAATCATTTTTATTGCTTTCCTGTTGATCGCCTCAACAGCATTCAGCCAGATGAAGATCGGTTATGCCAACCTTGAATTCATCCTCAGGAACCTCCCCGAAGCGAAGCAGATGAACAAAGACCTGGAGGTATTTCAGAAAAAACTTGAGGAGCAGATCGTTGCCAAACAGGAATATTATCAGTCGCTGCTCAAGGACTATTACGACAAGGAGCAGAAAGGCTTCTCCGAAAGCCTGCTGTCGAGCATGCGCACCCAGATCAGCTCGCTGGAGAATGAGATCAAGACCGATGCCGCCAATGCCGATGCCATGATGGCAAACCTTTCGGCACAAAAACTGAGACCCATCACCGATAAGATCACCGAAGCCGTGAACCAGGTCTATAAAGAGGGAGGTTACACCTATATTTTCAACAGCGCCGACGGCACAGGCAACTCCATCGTGCTCAAGGGTCCGGAAGGCGAAAACCTCACCTACCGGATACTGGAGAAACTTGGGGTGAAGCTCGAAGAGGAATAACGCCATGAAAAACACTGCCATCATTTTCGCTTTCGCCTGTATCTTCTTTCATCAGGGCATGAAGGGGC
>CAZHYA010000253.1:1110-4085 GCA_964536525.1 uncultured Bacteroidales bacterium
ACGACCCAGACACGGAGCGTATGGCATGGTTTTCCGATGCCAGGCTGGGTATCTTCATCCACTGGGGCATTTATGCCGTGAACGGCATCGACGAATCCTGGTCGTTCTTCAACGGGTATATCCCTTATGACGAATACATGAAACAACGCGACGGGTTCACTGCAAAAAAATATGATCCCGTCCACTGGGCTTCTCTGATAAAAGAGAGCGGGGCAAGGTATGCCGTGCTCACCTCCAAGCACCACGACGGCGTGGCCCTCTGGCCGACAGGATGCGGAGACCTCCACCTGAAGAAAGATTATATCAGCCCGTTTTTGAAGGCGCTCAGGGATGAAGGACTCAAGACAGGCCTGTATTTCTCCCTGCTCGACTGGTCGCACCCCGACTACCCTAATTTCACCCGGGAAGAAAATAGGTACGAAACGGACAGCCTCCGCTGGCAGCGTTTCACGGAATTCAATTTCTGCCAGCTGGATGAGATCATGACAACATTCAATCCGGATCTTTACTGGTTCGACGGCGACTGGGAGCAAAGCGCGGAACAATGGAAGGCACCGCTGATCAGGGAAACCATCATGGCCAATAATCCCAGGGCCATCATCAATTCCCGCCTGCAGGGCCATGGCGACTATGCCACGCCGGAGCAGGGGCTGCCGGTACATAAACCGGAAGACCAGTACTGGGAACTCTGCATGACCATGAACGATTCGTGGGGTTACCAGCACAACGACCTGAATTATAAAACCCCCAACCAGGTGATCCGCATCTTCGTGGACTGCATCAGCATGGGGGGTAATCTTTTGCTCGACATCGGGCCGAAGGCCGACGGGACCATCCCCGATGAGCAGGTCATGATCCTGCAGGAACTTGGCCGCTGGACCGAAAAACATGCCGAAGCAATATACGGCACCCGGGCAGGTATACCCAAGGACTATTTCTATGGCCCCACGGCGCTCTCGGCCGACAGCAATACCCTTTACCTTTTCCTCGACCACCAGCCGATCGGGCCGGTAATGGTAAAAGGGCTGAAGAACAAGGTTAACCGTATCTGGGTGGTCGGCAACGGAACCAAGCTCAATTCCGACATCAAGATGAAACAGTACTGGAGCCCCGTGCCGGGCATCCTGTATATCGATGTACCTGCAACCGTCCTCGACCCGCAGGTGACCGTCATTGCCATCCTCCTCGAGGGGGAGATCGAACTGTATGAATGATCAAACCAGGAACCCATGAGAACCACTATCTTTTCCCTTTTTACATTTTCCCTTTTCCTTTTTCCTTCTTCCTTTCTCCCCGCCCAGCACGGTCCCCAGAAGTATTATCCTGAGACCGATCCCCTGGTCCTTGAAAAGCTTGAGCAATGGCAGGACATGAAATTCGGGCTGCTCATGCACTGGGGCGCATACAGCCAGTGGGGCATCGTGGAATCGTGGTCGATATGCGCCGAGGATGAGGGCTGGTGCAGGCGCAAGTCCGATAACTACACGGAATACAAAAAGGAGTACGAGCACCTGAAGAACACTTTCAACCCTTTAAAATTCGATCCTCAGAAATGGGCCAGGGCCGCAAAGGATGCCGGCATGCGTTATGTGGTATTCACCACCAAGCACCACGATGGCTTCTGCATGTTCGACACGAAGCATACCGATTACAAGATCACCGACCCCGCCTGCCCGTTCAGCACAAACGAGCGCTCGAACGTGGCGCTGGAGATCTTCAACGCATTCAGGGACGAAGGCATGTGGGCCGGGGCTTATTTTTCGAAGCCCGACTGGCACAGCGAATACTACTGGTGGCCCAATTTTGCCACCCCCGACCGCAATGTGAATTACGATATTGAAACCTATCCCGACCGCTGGGAAAATTTCGTGCAGTTCACGCACAACCAGATCCTGGAGCTGATGACGGATTACGGCAAGATGGATATCCTCTGGCTCGACGGCGGCTGGGTGGCCCCCATGAGCGAAGCGGAGATCAGGGAGCGGGTAAACACGCCCGGATACAAGTTCATCCACTACCAAAACCAGGACATCCGCATGGATGAACTGAAAGCGAAGGCCCGCGAAAAGCAGCCCGGCCTGATCGTGGTCGACCGTGCCGTGGAAGGCCCCAACCAGAACTACCTCACCCCCGAAAACCAGGTGCCCGAAAAGATGCTCCCCTATCCATGGGAGTCGTGCATCATTGCCGGGGGCGGATGGTCGTGGGTGCCGGATGCAAAATATATGAGTGGCAGGCAGGCTGTGCACCTGCTGGTGGATATCGTGTCGAAGGGCGGCAACCTCCTTTTTAACATCGCCCCCGGCCCCGACGGCAGCTGGCACGATGAAGCCTACAGCCTGCTGTCGGATATCGGCGACTGGATGGAGGTGAACAACGAGGCCATTTACGGCACACGTCCCGTGGCTCCCTACAAGGAAGGCAGCGTATGCCTCACCGGGAAAGACGGCGACACTTTTATTATATACCTGGGCAGCGAAAACGAAACAGTTCCTCCCCCGCTCATCAGCATGACCACCTGGTCGCCACCCGAAGGGGCATCCATCACCATGGCAGGCCTCGACGGGCTCATCCCATGGGAAAAGAACGGGGATGGCTTCGTGCTGCATGTGCCGGAAAAGGTACAGATCACACCGCCCTGCCGGTATGCGTGGGTGTTCAGGGTGCATGGTATGTAGGGGCTGGGGGCTATGATGCCCCTCACCCCCTTAACCCCCCGTCCCCCTTTTCCCCCTCTCCCGCGGGGATGCTTTTCTGCAACACCCCTCATCCCCTTAACCCACCCAACCCCTTTTCCCCCTCTCCCGCGGGGAGAGGGGGCCAGGGGGTGAGGGGCACCCTGAACCCAGTCCCCAGCACCCAGTCCCCGGTCCCCAGTCCCCAATATTGACATCTTGATGTCAATTTCGTATATTTATACATCCATTGCCGACAGCTAACTGCATGAGAATTAGGGTTATTCTTGTAAGTGCCAT
>CAZHYA010000254.1:0-3796 GCA_964536525.1 uncultured Bacteroidales bacterium
GCGGTTCTAACAATTACGCGTTTTTCGCTGCTTAGAAATATCCCGGACAGCAATGATTAAAAATTCAAAATTACCCGGCTGATGCGTGAAAAACCCCAAACAGTCGGCAACAGATGCCTTGTCCTTAATAAAATCCTACCTTTATCGTCACAAAAGGAATAGTGCCATGCCGAATTATCCCAATCCCCTCCGGCCCCACCTTCTCGACCTGGTGATGCGCGACCACGACCACGCGGTGTATTATGCCGACAAGGTGATGCTTACACCCGGCGGACATGAGGTGGCCGACCGCGACATCCGCCTGCTCAAGCATATCCTGGCCAAGCTGACCATATATGGTACCGCCGAGGTGAATACCATAAACGCTTTTGCCATCTTCTGCCGCCATCGCGACAGCATCGGAAAAGGGATCGACGGGATCAGGGAGGATTTCGGCAAGCTCTTCCACGGCGATCCCCTGGTAAGGATGAAGACCGAAGGGGTTGCGCTGCTCGATGCCAACAAGGCCCTGACCTACCTCGAAGCGCATCCCGCCATCTTCAACCTCGTTTTCTGGGGAATGCCGGAGGTGGGAAGGAGGTTCGTAACCTTTTATGATGAGATCATGGAAGGTGCCGGCGGGGGCATCCCGCCTGCCGCCGAACTGCTTTCGGTTATCGAAAGGGAATACGAGGCGCTGATGGGGGCACAGCAGGCGGCTTTGGGGCTCCTTTCCGGGCATCACCGCACCGGCATCCTCCTGCCCCTGATGCTGGTGCGCGGTCGCATGACCCCTTCGGAATATGCCACCGCCGCCCTGGCTGTCAACCTCTCGGCCATCATGCGGGGGGAGGAAGGTGATGCTGCCGCGATCAGGCCCGACATCGACAGGCCCGACGAAACCTACCGCGAACTGCACGCCCATGCCGGCAGGGTTACCGAATACCTCTCGTTCTTCACCGGGGGTGATGGCGACGGGGAGCCCGGCGTGCGCGACCTCATCATGGCAGGGGAGAGCTATACCCTCGACTTCAAGAACTCGCTGAGCTGGGATGTGCCCCCGGAGCAGAAAAACCCGGCTGTCGAGCATGCCAGCCTGAAGACCATCTGCGCTTTCCTCAATTCCAGCGGCGGCCACCTGCTGATCGGCGTGGAAGACGACGGCCGCATCAGGGGCGTGGAGATCGACCAGTTCGAGAACGGCGACAGGTTCCTGCTGCACTTCTGGAACCTGGTGAAATCCTCCATGGGACAGGAAGTGACCCCCTACATCCGTACTACCCTGGAAAAGGTCGAAGGGCGCACCCTGTGCCACGTCAGGTGCCTGCGCAGCCCCTCACCGGTATTCCTCCGCCAGAAGGGCTTCCCCGAAGAGTTCTATATCCGCACCGGCCCAAGCTCCGCCAGCCTGGAGATCAGGGAAGCGCTGAAGTATATCGGAGAAAGGTTTGCAGGGAAATGAAAGGAGAGGAGTTCATAAAGTGACTAGAGTGACTAGAGTGAGAATCGACTATGGGACTTTGGGACGATGGGACTTTGTGAGGTGACTTCAGTGAACTAAAGTTGAATTAACCATTTAACCATCCCGGTAAACCGGGGATTAGTTCGACTAAGCCTTTTTATTTCGCTTCGCTCATAAAAAGACAGTCTCACTAATTTAACCATTTAGCCATTTAGCCATGTAACCCACGAGTTCTCGGGGCAGGCATGAAAATATGTCTTTATCTCACCAGCTCCAGCCCCATGGTCTTCCCTTTCTCCACCGCCGGTACGCCGTATTCCATCCACACCGGTGCGGGTGCTCCTTTCAGGTAGTGGTCGAAGAACTGCTGCATACGGATGCTGAGGTCCTTGCTGTCGGCCCTCCGCTTGAGGTTATGCGGTGCCCCGTTGTAGGTGAGCATCCATACGGGCTTGTCGAGCCTGCGCAGGGCCACGAAAAGCTCGATGCCCTGGTACCAGGGCACGGCACCGTCATCGTCGTTGTGCATGATCAGCAGTGGCGTCTCCACTTTATCGGCAAAGAATACGGGTGAATTCTCGATATAGCGCCACGGCTTCTCCCACAGGGTTCCGCCGATGCGGCTCTGGCTGCCTTCGTACTGGAACATCCTGCTGACGCCCGAGCCCCAGCGGATGCCACCGTAAGCGCTGGTCATGTTGCTCACGGGCGCCCCGGCCATGGCCGCGGCAAACATGTTGGTCTGCGTAACGAGCCAGGCCACCTGGTAGCCACCCCAGCTCTGCCCCTGTATGCCGATGTGTTCCTGATCCACCCAGGGATTTTCCATCAGCTTCAGCGTGCCGCTCACCACGGCGTTATAGGCGCTCTGCCCGGGGTAGCCGGTCGTGTACACGATGTCGGGCACGAACACCAGGTAGCCGTTGCTGGCGTACCAGGTGAAATTCACCGTGGAACGGCTGGGCTTTGGTACGTAATGGGCATGGAGGCCGTCGGAATATTTATCGTAGAAATACACGATCATGGGGTAGGTGCTGTCGGGATCGAAATCCTCAGGCTTGTAGAGCAGCCCGTCGAGCGCAATGCCGTCGGCGGAGGTCCAGTGCACCAGTTCGACGGTGCCCCAGAGGTAATCACCCTGCTGCGGGTTGGCATCGGAGAGCCGCATGGTTTCACTGAAATCCAGCCGGCTGGCATACAGGTCGGGATATTCAATGAAATTCATCTTCTGCCAGATGAGCCTGTCGGCATGCCTGGCCTTTTTAGGGCTGTAGAAACGGTAAGGCCCCCTGAAAACCTCCTTCATCGGCGTGCTGCCGTCGAGGCTGAAATTGTAAAAGGCAATGTCCTTGCCTGTCTCGTCGAAGGCCCGCAGCAACAAAACCTGGTCCGGGGGGATATGCTCTTCCTCCGGGTCGAGGCCGATGTACCTGTATTGCTGCCTGTCGTCCCTGCCATCGGTGATCCGGTAGGGGTCACGCTTCCCCTCGGGATCGAGCACCCAGATGTCGTAGCGGTCGTAGACCAGCAGTTCCCGCTCGTTCTCCGTCCAGCCAACGATCCCGTAGGGCCCGGGGGTGCCCGGCATATCATATTCCTCGTAGCTGAAGCTTACCGGCAGGCCTTCCGTCAGCCTGTGGTACTGGCCACTCTTCACCGAATAGGTGTTCCAGCTGCTGTCGGGGGCATCATAATAGGCGATATATCTTCCCAGGGGGGACAGGCGGGGCCACGACTGCACCTTCTCCAGCACTTTTGTCTTTTCCCCGTTTTCCACCCTGATGAGCCAGGCATCCTGGTAGCCGTCGGCATCCCACGACGACTCGCGCAGGTAGGGTTTGCGCGAATAGCCCAGGGCGTAGGGACCGTTATGGTCACGGTCCATACCCAGGCGGTCGATCCCTTCAACGGCCAGCTGCACCATCTTCCCCTGCGGGATATGGTAAACTGCATCGAACGACCGCTTAAGGTCGTCATCCTTTTGCTTGAGCTGCTGGGGCTGCAGGCGGTCGTCCTTCCAGTTCCAGATGTCGACGCTCACCTTCTCGTCGTCGGTGAGGGTGTCTTTGGGTTCCTCCACCGGTATGGCGGCGGTGCCGAAGAAGAGCCTCCTGCCGTTGCCCGAGAAGTAAACCTTTCCGTGTTCCGAAACGCACCATCCTCCGGGCATGCCCGCAACACCCGTATCGGCTGCCGTGATGGTCCTGTCATCGTCGAGGTCCCATAATTTCAGCTCGTAGACCTTCACCTTGCCGGTGTCGGCAGAGAAGAGCCAGGCAAGCTGCCGGCCTTCGTCATCCACGGCCATCGTCTTCGCGTATCCCGGCCCGGCGTAGATAATACGGGAATCAAGTC
>CAZHYA010000254.1:3806-4085 GCA_964536525.1 uncultured Bacteroidales bacterium
ACGAATACCGAGTCGATGCTGTCCTTCTTCACGCTCAGGAAGGCCAGCAGCGCACCATTCTTCGAGAAGGTGTATTCCGTCACATGGCTGAAACCGGCCTGCCCGCCCGTGCCGGCATGGTATACGGCCAGGGTTTCGCCTTCTTCCTTTTTCTTTTTCCTGCTGCGGTCCTTTTTCTTTTCCGCTCCGGCCAGCGTATCGGCTTCCGCCGTATCTTTCTTGACTTCCTGCTCCTTCATGAGCCAGGCCATCCATGGGTGGTCGCCTTCCTCAGGTACC
>CAZHYA010000255.1:0-4070 GCA_964536525.1 uncultured Bacteroidales bacterium
TCTTTTCTTTTTATCTCAAGCTGTTGATTCTTTTCAGAAAGCTCCCTGGCCATAATGCCATCGGCAGGACGGAGAAGGACGTACTGGAGGGCAAACTCACCGCATACCAGGCCGCCGCCAGGTTGCTCAACATCTTCAGGTAAACAACAACAGGCTCACCGCCATGACCATCATGCCGGCGATAAGGCCGTAGATGGACAGGTGGTGCTCGCCGAACTCCTGGGCCGCCGGCAACAGCTCATCGATGGAGATGAACACCATGATGCCGGCCACACCTGCGAATACCATCCCGAACAACAGCGGGGTGAGGAAGGGCATCAGGATGAGGAACCCGATCAGTGCGCCTACAGGTTCGGCCAGTCCCGATAAGAACGAATGCCAAAAGGCCTTCTTACGGCTCCCGGTAGCAAAGAAGATGGGTACCGATACGGCGATCCCTTCGGGGATGTTGTGGATGGCGATTGCAACTGCTATGGCGATGCCGAGGCCGGGATCTTCGAGCGCCGCGATGAAGGTGGCCAGCCCCTCCGGGAAGTTATGAATGGCAATGGCCAGGGCAGTGAACAACCCCATGCGCATGAGCTTTTGCTGGCCGGCCTTCTCCTTGTTCAGGTCCTCAACCACCTTGATCTCGTGCGGGTTCTCCGCCGAGGGGATCAGCTTGTCGATGATGGCGATGAGCAAAATGCCGGCAAAGAATGCTGCAGTGGTCAGCCAGAAACCTCCGGCCTCGCCATAGTCGCCTTCAAGGACTATCCTGGCTTTGGGGAAGATCTCGACGAACGATACGTAGATCATCACTCCGGCCGAGAAGCCGAGGGCCAGCGAAAGGAAACGTGTGTTGGTCTTTTTGGCGAAGAAGGCCAGCAGGCTTCCGATGCCCGTCGACAATCCGGCAAACATCGTAAGCCCGAAGGCAAAGAGGATCTCATTCCAGCCAAACGCTCCCATAAAAAGGAAATTGATGGGCTAAGATAATCAGAATTTGCGGTGCTTCTTATAGTGAAGCCTGGTTTTTACTTTTTGCATCTCACGCTCGATGATGAGATCAGCCACGCGCAGGGCTGCCGCTTCCCTGCTTTCGCTCTCCATCGCCTCATTTAATTTTGCTTCACTCACGTCGAGGCGGTACATGGCGTTCACCAACCGGTGCATGTCGTGCTCCATGAGGTAGGCTACGAGCAGTGACAGCCTCCGGTGGATGCTCTCCAGGTCGGGCACATCATCCCGCCCCACGAGCGTTTCATCCTCTTCCAGGCTCAGGTCCTTGCTGATGAGCTCACCCAGTATGACATATTGTTCATCCATAATTACCAGTGTTTCCCGTCATCAACCATCTGTTATTGCGTTCCGCGAAATACACATCTCCTGCCTACTTGATCTTACCCAGCCCCTCCAGCGCCGACGCATTGTCAGGGTCGATGAGCAGCACCTCGTTGAAACGTACTTCCGCCTCGCGGGTCTTGCCCAGCATGAAGTTGGACCAGGCATACATCAGCACCGAGGCGCTGTCGAAAGGATACAAATTTACCACCTTTTCGAAATGCCTGGCCGCCTGCTCATAATCGCCGCTTTCATAGTTCATGAGGCCGTAATAATAGTTGGCCGTGGTATTCTGAGGGTCTACTTCAAGGATCTTGATGTACATATCCCTGACCTGCTGCCAGTTGCCCAGGGCTGAGGCAGGGTAGGTGAGGCCGAACCTGGCCTCTATGGCGTAGGGCTTCAACTCAATGGCCTTCTGGTAGTAGGCCACCGACCCCGTATATTGCCCCATGAGATAGCTCAGCCATCCCAGCCGGGCGTTCATGTGGTACGAAGCCGGGTTGTAGATATTCTTAAGAGCACTGATAGCCAGTGCATAGTTGGTGTCGGCCTCGTGCGCGTAGCTCTCCGTAAATGCCTGTCGCATGGTTCCATTGTCCTGCGCCTGCATGCATGTTACCGCCAGCAACAGCGCCACCGGCAATATGATCTTTCTTATAAGGTCCATTTTATTCCTCCTATAATGCTTTGATTAATATATTCCAGGGCCTGCGTCTTCATCCGTCCCTGCTCATCAAATACCGTGCGGAAGCTTTCTTTCTGCAGGTACTGGTACCTGGCCGAGAGTTGTATGGCAGGGGAGATGACAAAAGTAAGGCTTACGCCTGTTTTCAGATTGATATTATCGGTGATATTATAAACGATAAATGCGTTCGATTCGTTTGTCCCGCTGAGGTTGCCCAGCCAGCCAAAGGCTTCGGCCCAGAGAAAGCTGAACACCCTGGCGCCCAGCATCTGCCCGATAACCATATGGGTTTCACCTTCGTGCAAGGCCTTCACCGTGCTTGTGCCATAAAAGTGAAGGTTACCCAGGGGATAATAGGTGGCGGAGATGCCGTACTGGTACTGTTCCTGCTCATTGAGGTTCGACCAGGAGGCGAACACGCCCAGGTCGAATACGGAAACCTGCTTGTTGAGGGCCATTGATACGACCATATTGCTGAGTTGCAATGCCTGCGGTTCCAGGTCGAAATGCGCCTGCCCGTAATCAAACAAAGCCGCTGAGTCGAGGGCGCTGATGTAATATGCCGTGTCTAGCACGAGCTGTGTATTGTTCACGACATTAAGCTGTTGTGTGTTCACGTTCACGTAGTGGATGGCCGGCGTGAACGACCATCCCCTGCCGGGAAGGATCGTGGCATTGAAGTAGAGGCTGTTCTGACGGAGGGTGTAGTCATGGCTGATGGTCTCGACACGAACCTGTGAGGGAAAATACCGCGAGAAGCCCCATTCCTCCATCACGGTTGAATCGGGTTGATTCCAGGCATATTGCAGCCCCATCCTCTTTTGGATCTGCAGGTTGGAGTATCCTGCATAGATGCCTATGCGGGGATGGACCTGCATCCTGAGCCCAAGGTGGGTATAATAGCTGTTGCCGTAAAGATCCTGTTCGCTATATACCGATTCGCGGGGAAGGTGTTCCTTCCCGTGCCTGTCGAAGTTATCGCTGATTTCAGGACCGGTTTCAAGATACACCGAACTGATGATCTTCTCTTTGTCGATGCCTGCCTCAGCCCGCTGTTTCTCGTTAAGGCTGCCTGAAAGCAATGGGGCCTCGTTGCGACGGCCCGACAGCTGGTAAGCGTTGTAAAGATATACGTTTACGATGCTGTTGCCGGGAGCGAACAACCTGGCTTTCTCCATCTGCCTGACGGAGGCCCTGTAGTTGTTCAGGTGGTAATAGGCCAGTCCCATGCGCATCCTGAGATAGAAGTAGTCGATGTCCTCGTCAAGGGCTTCCTCTCCCATCCTGATCACCGCTTTCCATTCTGCCGAGCGTGTGAGCGAATACATGGCGGAATCCAGCGTTCTGAAATCTGTCTGCGTTGTGGCGCCCGTCGCGGTGAGGAGCAGCCAAAAGATCAGGAAACATCTTCTTGCCATGTCGCTTCGATGTTTGAACTGTGCGTGTCGACAGATATCCTGTCAACCCTTCCCTTGTCGGCGATGAACCGGAAAGTATACGAGCGGCGCAGGCGCCTGCCCGACCTCACCGAGGCTGTCGACCTTAGCTCCGCCCTGCTGCCGCTGAGGTCGTCGTCCATCTTTGTAAATTCCATCTCAAAGGCGGCATGCATGAAGGTATGGAATGGGGCTATGAGGTCCTGCAGCACCATGCCTGCCTTACTGCTGATCATGCTGAGCGTAAACACGTCACGCACTTTGAGCCCCCGGTAGTACCCCGACACCGTGCGGTAAAGCCCCAGGAACAGCATATAGAGGAACGACCGCCTGTCGCCTTCGTAATGGGTGAAGTAGGTCATGCCGGCCTCCGAACGGAACCAGGCCTTTGCGTTGCGGTCTTCATCGCGGATATACGTATTGTTGTATATGTCGGTCTCAACCGAAAACCTGGCAAGGTATTCATGCCCGTCGTCATGCCGCACCCTGTAGCGGATCTTCTGACCGGGCACAAAGCTGAAGGCCCGTTGCAGGCTATCGTCTTTTTCGATATTGGCTACCCGCTCGCCCTTGCCCGGTCTGGAGAATGTCTTGAGTCCAAAAGCCGCTTTGTCGTTGAGGAT
>CAZHYA010000256.1:0-1127 GCA_964536525.1 uncultured Bacteroidales bacterium
CTTAGCTCAGCTGGTAGAGCAGCTCAGTCGTAATGAGCAGGTCGTCGGTTCGAGTCCGATGAGAGGATCAGGCCCGCGCCGTCGGCGCGGGCATTTTTATTTCTGTGTCGTCGATGAAGTTTTTTAATCCCGCCTTTCGTCCTATCCTACCCGGCCGGCAAGTGACAAATTGTCCATAACCTCCGTTCAAACTGCTCTGGCAAACTATTTGATAAGTTAATTGTTAAATCTTAAACTTTTTAAAAATGGCGATGATCTTGATCATATTTGGTGTGTTTGCCCTGCTGAGCTGGCTGGTGAGCAACCGTCTTAAAAATAAATTCCGGCAGTTCTCCAGGATACCGGTCAACTATGGCATGACGGGCAGGGAAGTGGCCGAGAAGATGCTGCGCGAAAACGATATTCACGACGTTCAGGTGGTCTCCGTCCGCGGGGAGCTCACCGACCACTATAACCCGGCCAAAAAAACGGTCAACCTCAGCGAAGCGGTATATCATACGAATTCCGTTGCCGCTGCCGCAGTGGCAGCCCATGAATGCGGCCATGCCCTGCAGCATGCGCATGCCTATTCGTGGCTGAAGATGCGCTCATCGCTGGTGCCGGTGGTGAGCATCACCTCGCGTTGGGTGCAATGGGTGCTGCTGGCAGGCATACTCATGGTGCAGAGTTTCCCTCAGCTGTTGCTTGCCGGCATTGTCATGTTCGGCCTGATGACCCTGTTCAGCCTGATCACCCTGCCCGTTGAGATCAATGCCACCAACCGTGCGCTGGCATGGCTCAACACCAGCGGGATCACCACCCAGCAGACCCACCCCAAAGCACAGGAAGCACTGCGTTGGGCAGCCTATACCTATGTGGTGGCCGCCCTGGCCTCGCTGGCCACGCTGTTCTACTATATCATGATCTTTATGGGGAGAAGGGAGTAGGGGATGGAAAATGGAAAAGGGAAAATGGAAAAGGGAAAATGGAAAAGGGAAAAGGTGTGGGCGATAGGCGATAGGCGATTGGCGGTAGGAACTTAAGTGACTAAAGTGAGCTAAAGTTTATTAGCCATGAATTTTAGGCCATTGATGGCCGTTATGATCAAAAGCCTAATTGCCTTATGCATCTCATCACTCTGTGATCGA
>CAZHYA010000256.1:1137-4064 GCA_964536525.1 uncultured Bacteroidales bacterium
AGCTTACTTAATCTCACAGTCCCAAAGTCTCACAGTCCCAAAGTCCCAAGCCCCCCGGTACCCGGGGCACTAAAGCGGTTTCTGCATGCCAACCGTAATGCTGCTCCTCAACCTTTCCGAGGCTTCCCACAGGGCCTTTCCGTTTTCGGGATCGGTGGCTTTCGGATCCATCTCCTTGCGGCTCATCAGGAAAAGGTAGTCGATGGCCTTGCCTTCCACATCCTTTGAAGCGGCAAAATAGATCACGGGCATGCAGGCTTTCTTCGGGGAGCGGAAGAAAAGGCTGAACACCAGCTTCAGCAGGGGCTGGAACACCTTGGGGGCTTCGCGGGCGATGTTACTGTTCACGGGCCCGGGACAAAGGGCAAACACGGAATGGTCGGTCAGGTCGCCGGGGTTGAGCCGCCGCGACAGCTCATTGGCAAAGGTGGTCAGGAGCATCTTGTAATAACCGTAAAGTTCCATCGATTTCCGGATGTTGAAGTCGCGGTATTCGCCAAAACCTTCAAGATCGAAAGTTTTGGGATTTCGATGGCTTTCCGACGACACGAAGATGATGCGGGGCACCCTGCCCTTCTCCCTGTTGAAGACTTTCAGCTCCAGAAGCCTGTTCAGCAACATGAACTTCGCGAAAAAGTTCACTACGAACATCTGCTCCAGCCCCTGTGCCGTCGGTCTGCTCTTCTTCGGCACCACGGCCGCATTGCATACCAGGATGTCGATGGTACGGTATTTTTCCTTCAGCTGGAGCACGAAATTTTCTATCGATTCCAGGTCGGAGAGGTCCACGAAAAGCATGCTGACCTTCGCGGATCCCGACAGTTCCTTCACTTTTTCCCCTTTCGAAGGGATGCCGCTGCGCACGGCCATCACCACCTCCGCACCCCTGCGGGCCATCTCCACTGCAGTGGCGAACCCCAGGCCGGAGCTGGCCCCTGTGATCAGCACACGCTTGCCGTCGAGGCGGTCGTCTTCCGTCAGTTCGCCGGCAGGGATCTGTTTCCTGAAAAGGTCGCGGATGCCCGTGAGGGTGGCTTTTACAGGGCTCTGGTACTGGTTTTGCTTTGTGTCGGAAACCATACTTAAGTGTTGAGTTTTAAGTGTTGAGTGTTGAGTTAGTGATTAGTTGATAATTATCAGTTTTCAGTTCAGGATTGTCGGATGGCTGATCCCATGTATTCGCGGTAGCCGGTGATCCGGGTTTCGATATCTTCTTTGGCAAGGCCGAAATCATCAAGTGAATATTCATGGACACCATATTTCCGGGGCGGGTTTTCCTGCTCAGCCCTGGCAAAAGCTTCCAGCAGCCGCTCATCGGCCCCGCCATTGCCCGAATAGATCGTCCTGAGCGCTGATCTGGCATCGTCCACCAGCTTCTCATAGGTGATGTCGAGGAATCGGCCTTCGCCCGCCTTCTTCCTGTATTCAACCCCCTTGCCGAGGATGAAAGTGCTTTTCCTCACCCAGTGTCCGGCCACCTGTTCGAGGGTCACCGCGTTGCTGAACAGGGCCCTGCTGTGCGACATCATGCTCAGGAACGAGGGGATGGAGATGCAGGGATCGCGGTGGGTCCACAGGAAGCGTACATCGCCGAAAGCCTTGTCGGCGAGGTCGAGGAACTCGAGATGGTGGGGCGACTTGAGGATCCAGCGTTTCGCTGGCCGCTGCCACTGCAGCAGCTTCATCAGCTTCGCTGCATATTCATAGGCAAACGACTGGTCAATGCTTTCGAGCCAGGCAGCATAATTGGGCACATGCATGGTGGCTTCGGGGGTGGTGCTCATAAAGGTGATGTCGAGCAACAATATATCTTCTTCGGGTGCGAGGTATTCCACGGGGTGGATGGCAAAGAAGCCGGGCGCCATGATTTTCAATGTCCTTTCGGCGAGGCGTGCCTTGTTGAGACGCTTGTCTCCCTTCCCGTTCTGCCCGATATACGGGGCGGGGTTGATGGCTTCCCAGCTGGCCAGCACCCGGTTGTCGGGGTCGGCGTTGAGCAGGCGCTGCAGCTTGGTGGTGCCGGTGCGCTGCAGGCCAACGATCATCCATACGGGGTAGAGTTCCTGTTCGAGGATCTCCGGGTGTTTTTTGAAATGGTATTCGGCCCTGAGCCTGTTGGCCAAAAGGTTCACGATGCGTTCGCGCGAGATGAACCTGCCCACGGGATGCAGCATCGCCTCATGCTCGATCGACCACAGCATCCTGTCGAGGGGCTCATCATGGAAATCGCGGCCAAAGTCATGCAGCCCTGTGGCTTTCCGCGCGGAGCGGATCAGGCTGTCCTTGTCGAGGCTGATCTCCGTACCCATGCGGTAGCTGGCCTTCCAGGTCCTGTTCAGTGCCCTGAACCACCAGGGCATCCTGATGAAATCATGGGGGGAAACTACCTTTTGATCATAACCCATGTAATATATCTTTTAGCTTGATGACTGTACAATTTGGTTCAACGGGGGCAGCTCCCTTGGCCAGGCGGTACCAGCGCCAGCACATGGTGCCCTCGTTGTGGCCGCAGGCCTCGATCCAGTTGGGTTGCCCGGGATCACGGTGGGCCACGATGAGCCGCACGCTGCCGTCGTCATTGAAAACGGCATTGCCCTTGCTGATGCAGATGTTGAAATAGCGGTAATCGAGCGACTCCATCCAGTAATTGTTGAGCTGGAAGTTCCAGGAATCACATTCCGGTGGCATCACCTCGATGACAAGGGCTTCATCGTCGGCCAGCTTCCAGTGGCTGTGGTGATAGATGATGTTGGCGTCGCCGCCGGCGGCATTGGAGGTCTCGGGGTCGAATAATGGCAGCTTGTTGGTGTGTTTTTGGAAACCTTTGGCCCAGCGGGCGAAAAGCAAAGGGGCGCCGGCCACGAAGAGGGCCGCGGTTTCCAGTCCCTCATCGACATGTTTCGTGGTGATCGGAGCGGGCTTGCCGC
>CAZHYA010000257.1:0-4007 GCA_964536525.1 uncultured Bacteroidales bacterium
CCGGCCTTGCTGAGGTCGCCGCAACCGTTATCGAGGCGGTTGAGGTATATATATGTCAGGCCCCGGTTGAACCAGGCTTCAGCCAGCTCGGGTTCTAGTTTTATGGCCTGCGAGTAATCGAGTATCGCACTATTGTAATCTTTCATCCGGTTACGGATGTTGCCCCGGTTGAACCAGGCGTACGACAGGTTAGGATTCAGTTCTATCACCCTGTCGTAGTCCGTCAATACTTCATTGAAGTCGGGCTCTCTTATGATGTCCTTCTCTGCGGGGGCCGGCATCTTATCCCATGTGATGGTCACCTTTCCGTCATAAACCCTTTCATTATAAAGGAATTCTTCCAGCTCATACCTGGTGTTGGCCCTGTTGAAGTAGGCATAGGCAAACCTGGGCGAGAGGGTGATCACATTGTCGTAGGCTTCCAGTGAGTTGGAGTAGTTCTCGGCCATGCCGTTCACCACCCCTTTCAGGAAATGGCCCAGGTGGTCCGACGAATTCTCGCGCAACAGGCTGTCGGCAATGGCGAGGTGCTTTTTCAATGCTGCGGCATCTTCCTTCACATCGGCATTCATAACGACAAAGGCAAGCTCTTCATCCCCTGAAGGCTGTATTTCGGTGATCTCCTTGAATTTGAACCCCCCACGTTGCCTTTTTACCATGTCCTTGTCGATCCTGATGAGTTGCACCGTAAAATTCTGTTCCAGTTCAATGCCTTCATAGGCCCTGTTCAGTTCACCGGTCTTGTTGCCGGTATTGAAATCCGATTCGAATGCGATCAGCTTTTCGAAATAGCTGGAGTCGGCGTAGGTCCTCATGAGGGCTTCAGTGGATGCGTCGCCGTCGTTCAGCATGTTGATGATCCCGAAAGCCTTGTCCTGGTCGTGCTGTGCGCCGGCGAAATCTCCCAGGCTGCTCCTTGCCGCTGCGCGTTGCAGGTAGGCACCTGCAAAATCAGGGAAAAGGTCGATGCACTTTGAGTAATCGGCGATGGCTTCCTCATACTGCCGCAGGGTGGCATGGATGTATGCCCTGCCATAGTATGCGTAAACATTATCGGGATTGATGCTGATAACCATGTTGTAGTCCATGAGCGAACCTTCATAATCTTTCCTGCTGGCCTTGAGCCAGGCCCTGTTGTAGTATGTGAGGGCATTGTAGGGGTTTTCCCTGATCACCCGGTCGAAATCCTTCATGGCGCCGGTAGTGTCGCCGGTGCTGATCCTTGCAAGCCCCCGGTGGAACAGGGCAAGCGAATTTCCGGGGTCGAGGTCGAGGATCTGCTCAAAGTCGGCGATGGCCTTGTCATGATCTTTCATTTCATAATAGATCTGGCCTCGCTTAAGCTAGGCCTCGGTGTTGAAGTAGTCGAGCAGGATGGCCTTGTTGCAATCGTCGATGGCGCTTTCATTCTCGTTAAGGTAGCTTTTGGCGATAGCACGGTAAAGATATGCGTTTGGCATGGTCTTGTCGTACCTCATGGCCTCGTCGAGGTCTTCGATGGCTGCCTGGTAAGCCCTCATGTTGATCCGCGTCAGTCCCCGGTCGATATATATCTCAGGGTTGAACGGATCTATCTCCAGGGCCTTGTGGAAATCCTGCAACGCATTGGTATAATTGTACATCTGTGCCCGTGCTATTGCACGGTAGTGAAAGGCATGGGAATAGAGCGGATGGATGGTGACGGCCATGCTGAGATCCTGGTCGGCCCCCTTGTAGTCGCCGAGGTACAGCTTGGCGATGCCCCGGAGGAAATAGGGCTCGAACAGGTCGGGCTTATAGGTGATGACGATGTTGAACTTCTTGATGGATTCGGCATAGTTGGCCTGGCTGAGCTCATAGCGGCCGGAGTGCATGAAATGCGAGATGTTCACCTGTGAGATGGCCGCTGACGCCAGCAACAGGTAAAACATGAGGTTCATCATAAGATGCTTCATCCGAAAAAAACGTTAAAGATCGGTTTTTGTTTTTTCAAGCAGCCGGATATCTCCGATCAGCATTTCCCTGTCGACAGCCTTGCACATGTCGTATACCGTGAGCAGGGCCGTGCTCACAGCCGTGAGCGCCTCCATCTCCACGCCCGTAGGCCCTACACTCCTTGCTTCACCGGTCACTTTAATCCCGTTACCGGTGATCTCGGCGTTTACCATGACTTTGGTAAGCTGCAGGGGATGGCAGAGCGGGATCAGCTCGCTGGTCCTTTTCGCCGCCTGTATGCCGGCGATCTCGGCCACGGTGAGCACGTCGCCCTTTTTGATCTGGTTTTCCCGGATCAGCTGCAGGGTATCCGGCGAAAGCCTGATGTGCCCGGTGGCAATAGCTGTGCGCTGTTGGTTGGGCTTTCCGCCCACATCCACCATGCGGGCCTTGCCGTCTTTGTCGGTGTGTGATAGCTGGGTCATGATCGTTGGGTTCTGGGTTCTGGGGGCTGGGTAGTTTTGAGTTTTAAGTTAACAATTCATAAATCATCACTAATCATTAGGAACTCATCACTCATCCCAGGTCCTCATCCTCCTATATTGTAAAAATCGCTCATTTGACTTGATGTTCCGCATTTTGGTTTATTCTCCACGGCCTGGCGTATTGCCTTTCTTGCCCCCAGCTGGCGTACGCTGTAGGCCTCGTCGCTGAACAGGCAGGGCTTGATCATCCCGTCGGGGGTGAGGCGCAGGCGATTGCAGCCGGCACAATGCCCGCCAGAGCCACCGATCACCTGTCCGAAGGTGCCTTCATGCAGGTTCATCATGGGGATGAACCTCACCTGCAAACCTCTCTCTTCGGCAAAGGCTTTCACTTGCAGGGCATCGGTTTCGAAAGCATTCTCCTTTACCACACAGTTGATCTTCACGGGGGTGAGATCTGCTTCCAGGGCTGCGTCGATGCCCCTGATGGCATCTTCGAGCCTGCCCAGCCTGGTGATGGACGCATACTTCCGGGGGTCGAGGGTGTCGAGGCTGATGTTTACCCGCTGGAGGCCTGCTTCCTTTAATCCATGGGCAAACAGGTGCAGGAGGGTGCCGTTGGTGGTCATGCCAAAGTCGGTGATCCCTTCGATCCCCGCGATCATCCTGACCAGTTCGGTGATCCCTTTCCTCACCAGTGGCTCACCCCCGGTGATCCGCACCTTGTCGATCCCCAGGCCAACAGCTACCTTCACAACCTCCGTGATCTCGTCGTATGTGAGTATGTCGTGGTGTTCCATCAGTCGGATGCCGCTCTCGGGCATGCAATAGGTGCAGCGGAGGTTGCAGCGGTCGGTCACCGAAACGCGGAGGTAATTGATCTTCCTGTTAAATCTGTCGTACATCCACCAGCTCTCCTTCCTCTATTTGTGTGATCCCCATGGGGATCATGATGAACCCGTCGGCCTTTACCAGTGCCTGAATATGTGCCGAACCGTGATAATCGTCAGGAAAGGCTTTTCCTTCTGAGATATGTACAGGGATGAATGAGTCGCGGCCGGATTTCTTTCTTGTATAGCTTGTGCCCATGGGCAGCCTGACCACCTTCCAGCCATTGCCGCTGCCCATCGAAAGGCGCAGATAGGGTTTAACCAGCAACTCGAAGGTGTTGAATGCCGATACCGGGTTTCCCGGCAGCCCGAAGATCCTTTTGTTGCCCAGTTTCCCAAACAGGGTGGGTTTGCCGGGCTGGACAGCCAGGGTCTTGAAGAGCACTTCAACACCCAGTTTTTCAAATACCTGCGGGATAAAGTCATACTTCCCCATCGATATGCCCCCGGTGAGGATCACCACTTCATGTTTCGCGGCCATGTCGCTGAGCATGTCGAATGTGTCCTGCTCATTGTCGCGGGCAATGCCTGCATAGAAGGGTGTCGCCCCGCATTTTGCCACCTGTGCTGCGAGCTGGTATGCATTGCTGTTGCGTATCTTCGAAAGGCCCGGTTTCTCGCCCGGCTCCACGATCTCATCCCCTGTCGAGCTGATCACCACCCCGGGCTTCCCCGAAACACGGGGGTGAGTGTATCCAGTGGCGGCCAGTATAGCGAT
>CAZHYA010000258.1:0-3989 GCA_964536525.1 uncultured Bacteroidales bacterium
AGATTATCGCACAAAACGGTTACATGACCGAACGCTAATATGTTCCTGTATGCCGGATCCCGTAATGCAATATTCGCTCAGCCCATTATTCCAGCGTCAGCCTTGTTTTTTTGCTTCATTGCCGTCATTTCCGGCCTCAGGCTCCATGTAGGTCCCGTCGAGGATGGAACGGTAAAGCTCCTGGTCCTCGAGTATCCCTGTGGCTCGCTCCACCTCCGGGTCCATGCCGAGAGAGGCCTTTACCTTACCTTCCTGAAAATAATAGCGCGACACGATCTCGAGTTTCAGCAACTCACAAATCTCGTCCCTGTAGGTGATAAGGTCTTCCTCCTTGTTGTGCATCATGGCCGTCTTGAGCATGTCGTACTGTGTGGCGATGGCATCGAAATAACCTTCCCTGACGGCAGTCTTTTTAAGGTCTTCCAGTTCTTCTTCACCCCTGGTGGTGTAATCATAATCCTTTCCTTCGAGGAAACTGGTGAAATCTTCGAAGATCTGGTCGGTAATCACAAAATCCTCCGGTGGAGGGATCGTGGGATGGTCCATGACGAATTTCGTTGCGAAATCGAAAATCAGGTATTTCGTGAAAAGGCTCGTAAGGATCTGGCTGTAACGCTGCGGTTTCATGCTGATGTCGGGCTGGATGCCTCCTCCATCGAAGACCGGCCTCCCGTTTTTCGTCTTGAATTCATTCAGGAGGGAGTCGGGGATCTTGGTGAAATAGCCGTCTTCGTCTTTCATCGAATAATCGATGGCCTGTATGCACCTGCCCGAAGGGATGTAATACTTGGCCACGGTGACCTTCATCTGTGAGTTGTAGCTTAACGGGACCACATTCTGGACGAGGCCTTTGCCAAAGGAGCGCTGGCCAAGCACAACGCCCCTGTCCATATCCTGTATGGCCCCTGCCACGATCTCTGAGGCTGAGGCGCTGTGTGCATTCACGAGCACCACCAGGGGGATCTTTGTGTCGATGGCGTTGAAGCGCGTGTAATGATCCTGGTTCTTGTCGTTGAGTTTGCCTTTGGTGCTGACAACGAGCTGGCCTTTTTCAACGAAAATATTGGTGATGTTGACAGCTTCGCCCAGCAATCCTCCTCCGTTGTTCCTGAGATCGAGGATCAGCCCCTGAAGTTCATGCTTGCTTTTCAGATCGGTGAGCGCGTTCTTTACCTTATTGCCTGCCTGCTGTGTAAAGCCCGTTAACTTAATATAGCCGATATGCCCGTTCAGCATCCCATAGTAAGGAATGTCGGGGATGGTAATATTTTCGCGCTTTACCTCAAAGTTGAGCGGGGCCTCAGTGCCATCCCTTTCAACCCTGATGGATACAGTGGTGCCAGGTTGCCCTTTGAGAAAATTGCTGACTTCGTCGGATGGCTTGTCAAGCATATCCTCCCCGTTGATGCTGAGAAGCCGGTCGCCTGCCCTAAGGCCCGACTTCTGAGCCGGAAAGCCCTCATAAGGCTCTGAGATCACCACGTAAGGACCGTTCTTGTGGATCAGCGCACCGATGCCACCGTATTGGCCGGTTGTGATCATCCGGTAGTCCTCTATCTGCTATGCAGGGATATATACTCTGTAGGGATCTCAAAAATATTTTCATTCTGTCCGATGACGTGAGAAAGAAAGATGCCGTTAAGCATGACGAGTAACAGCAGGGTTTTAAGTATTTTCATTGGTCGTATGATGTTTTATATTCGAAAGCTGCTTTTCCAGCTCTGATATTAAACGCTGCAGAAGCATGATTATTTTCTTATCGGCTGTGGCCTGGTCTGTTAAGGCTTTTGCAACATATATCACAGAGAACCTGCAGCCGATGTTTTGCTTTTCGAGGTATTGATAAAGTTCATGCTTGTTCTTTCTGTATGCTTCCCTGGTGAGGCGTTTCAGATAATTCCTGTCGGTAGCTTTCCTGAAGTTTTTTCGTGATACGCCAACAAGGATCTTTGCAGGATAGTTCTCTCCCCCCGGGGCAATCATCCAGCTGACCCTGTATGGGTGCACCAGGAATGAGTTCCCTTGAACAAAGAGCTCCCTGATCATCGCGGTGCCCCTTAAACGTTCCTGTTTCTTCAAGCTGTTCCTCATGCGGATTGTTAATGATCATGCATCATTGCACAAAAAAAGGGATAAATATGTTTACCCCCTTTCATTTTGATCTTATAAATTTAAACTTTCACGCTTATTTTTTATTCAATTTTTCAATGTACTGCTCAATAGCCATGGTCATCGACGGGGCAGTCTTCGTGGGGGCCGAAATGTTGAGTTTGAGCCCCGCCTCCTCCACGGCATTGGCCGTGGTTGGCCCGAAGGCGGCGATGAGTGTTGAATTTTGCTTGAACTCAGGGAAATTCTTGAACAACGACTTCACCCCTGAAGGACTGAAGAAGATGAGCATGTCGTAGCCCCGGATGTCGATGTGCGACAGATCGGCGGCAAGGGTTTTGTAAAATACCGCCTTCTGGTAATTGATCCCCCCATCGTCGAGCAGCTTGGTCATGCTTGCCTTGTGGATGTCGGAGCATGGCAGGAGGTATTTCTCATCCTTATGCTTCCTGATAAGCTCCATGAGTTGCTCAAAACTTTGCTTGCCGTGGAATATCTTGCGCTTTCGGTATTGCACATATTTCTGCAGGTAGAAAGCCGTTGATTCAGAAATACAAAAGTATTTCATCGCGTCGGGAACCTCTACCCGAAGTTCTTTGGCAAGACGAAAAAAATGATCGACGGAATTCCTGCTCGTAAAAATGATGGCGGAAAAATCAAGAAGATGAATTCGGTTCTGCCGGAACTCTTTCGAGCTAACGCCTTCTATCTTGATGAACTTGTTGAAATCGATCTTAAGATTGTAGTTCTTGGCCAACTCTCCGTATGGAGACTTTTCAAGATCAGAGGGTTCTGGTTGTGATACAAGTATGTTTTTTATTTTCACGTTTGCACCTTTTTAATGAAACTAATGATTCCTTCATTTCGCTGTCCTATCTTTTCATAGGATCATGTTTCGGGTCAATATTTTAGCCAGAACGATCATTGGTAAAATTTCGAGGGTGCAAAGATACAAAATTAAATGGAACCCGGAAAATTTATTCACCGTGAACCCGACGACCGCCTGTCGGCCAAGACGAAAAATATAAATTAAAGCTATGATTAGCAGTCCGATATAGAAAAATATCGCGCGATCGGCAAAAGCCATACCCCATAGTGCCGGCATGAGCACGATACCTGTGAAGAGATTGTAAAGGTACATATTGGCCAGTAACTCCCTGGAATTTTCGGCCGTGTTGAATAGCAGCGACAGGAGTTTTACGAGGATCACCTTGAATAACCAGAGACCGGTAATGGCGGCTGCAATGAAGAGGTACAGGATCAGCCCGCCGACTTCGGGCTGACGGATATCGAAAAGCGGGATTGCGAGGTAAACGAAAAGGGAAGCCATGCTCAGATGGATGAAAAACAGCACAAGGCCTATCCTTTCATTGAAAAGGTTGCCTTCGCGTATTAGCTGGTTTGCATAGTTCTTGGCAAAAACACCCCTGAAGATCATTTCCATCCTGCGTCTGAAAAACAATCTTCCCCATGCCATAAGGATAAGTCCCATTAAGAGCACTGCGGGTATCCATAGCGGATGATGCTGGTTGAGATGTGGTTGGTTGACAAGCTCGTCGCCGGGCGATCCCGTGTGAAAAAGCGATTCGTATGCTTGAGGTTCGGCAGCGACAGCAGGTTCTGACATGGTACTGCATGGAAGGCCTTGATGGGCTTCAGCCTCGAGGTAGTTTATGGTATCGTTAAAACGTGCAGGCAAGTTTCCGGGTATAAGGCTGATTAAGCGACAAAATTAATCAATAATTGGATTTGTCGCTCGCGGGCTTTTCCTTACATTTGTGTCGGGTCTGCTTCATGAAGGGTGACTGAAGGCTGATAGACCGGCTGGACCGGTTAGAAGGGAAAAACCCATAAAGCCATGAAACCACGAAAGCTGTTGA
>CAZHYA010000259.1:0-3951 GCA_964536525.1 uncultured Bacteroidales bacterium
TCGGCCGGCAGGACACTCCAACTCAAACTGACGATGACCAGGAGCAAGCCGATTGTGCCCCATGCATAGACCGAAACACCCCAGAGGAGGTCGAAAAGTTCACGGCCAACCAGGTCGTAGATATTTGCCCCGATCAGCAGGCAGCTTATCGTAAAGATGATCTTCCATAATAGTTTCATCCCCCTGAAGTTCATCATCAGGAAAACCACCAGGGGCAGGGTGAAGATAAAGGCATTGTAGCTGGTAAATGCCAGCAGGGGGATCATGGCCGTGAGGGCGATAAATATCCGGGCTTCCCCGCCGGGGATCCTTTTCCTGAAGAGGAACCACAGGATGAGAAAAGCAATCGCTGCCAGCAGGGATAACTGAAAAATGATCTTTCCTGTTTCGCCCATGTTGATCCATCTCAATGGCGAATATCTTGCCAGCACGGCAAAGATGGTATGATTGCCGGCCTCCAGAAGGCTTTGCTTATTTCCGAGCTCGATGGTGAGTTCGCTGAACCATGAAATATACAGGCCTTTAAAGGTACTGAGATCATGATAGAATACCAGTGGCAGAAAGAATAATACGGTGGAACATCCAACGAACCACAGCACCTCCCTGTACCTTCTCATCACCAGCAATAAGGGCAGGAAGATAAGCCCGAAAGGCTTGATGAAAATGCTGATGGCCAGCAGGGCCCCGAACCCGGCATGTTTCCCCGAAAGGTATAGTACCAGGGCATAGATATAGATGCCCAGCAGCAAGAGGTTGACCTGTCCGAGATGAAGTTCCCTGAAAAAGTGGGTTCCCACCACCAGGGTGGCAAGGATGAGGCTGACTGTAACATGGCCCTTGCGGAGCAGGGGCCTGTTGAAGACATATTTCATGTTGAGCAGTACCGATCCGAAGACGAAAGTGAGCAGGGCCCAGTAAATGTGCCTGGCGGCCGTGAACCCTGCGAGCGATAAAGGCATGAACAGGATGGCACCGGGCGGTGAGTATTTGTAAACGTAGTGTTCGTAGGGGTCGGATTCAACGTCACGGTATATCCCCTCACCATCGATCATCCGCCAGGCGGTTTTGTAATAAACCTCAAGATCAGCCATCTCAAACCTGTGGTTGATGAATTCGCCGGCCAGGCTGCCATAGCTCAGCAACACCAGAAAAAGCATCCACTGGTAATTCGACCGTACGAATGACTTCAACGCAAGCATGTTTTATTTCGGATTTTGCCAGAATAAAGATATGGATAAAACACTTTCCAAAAGCCTTTCATGCCGAAGGAAGATGTAACAAATATATGGTTTGACCGTCTATGGGTTTAGGGAAGATGTTTTATAAACTGTTAATAGTCAATCAATTTATGCTGGTTTAACAATTTTTAACACAAATCTACGACAAATTTCGTAATAAAATTTGCTTCTACGACGTTTGTCGTATATCTTTGTACGAAATTAATCGTAGATAAAAGTTTTCCTGATGGCAAAAGCAAAATTCAAACCTACGGAAGCGGAACTGGATATCCTTACCATATTATGGGAGCAGGGTCCATGTTCGGTCAGGTATGTCAACGACAAGCTCAATATGACGCGCAGGGTGGGGTATACCACCACGCTGAAGCAATTGCAGATCATGCATGAAAAAGGACTTGTATCGCGTAACAGCGACGGGAGAACGCATATCTATTCGGCTGAGCGCGGCAAGGAGGAAACCCAGCGGCAATTGCTCGACCGTCTGCTCGACTCTGCCTTCGGGGGGTCGGCATCGAAGTTGGTGATGCAGGTGTTGGGCAGCCATAAGTCGAGTCCCGGCGAACTGGAAGAGATCAAGGAGTTGATCAAAAAACTCGAGGAGGAAAGACCATGAACCTGATCAACGGAATATTCACCGAACAGTTCACCTATTCCCTTGGCTGGACCCTCATACACTCCCTGTGGCTTGGAGCCCTTGCAGGATTACTCACGGCGCTGGTCATGCTTTTCCTGCAAAGGCATACAGCCAGGCTACGGTACAATATATATATGCTTTCGCTAAGCCTTTTCGCCGCGATGGCATTACTCACCTTCATGAAATATTATCTTACCTATGAAGGGGAGGCATCGCCCCGGCAAGCATCGGTTTATCTTATATCCTCATCACAGGCGGCCGCACTCGTTCAGGATCATTCGCAGGTTGTTTCGGATGCAGGTCCGGCTGCCAGGATACTGGCTACTGCCGGAGATTACTGCCGGCAGAACATCCCCCTTTTCGTGACCATATGGTTCATGGGGATGCTGGCCTTTCTGCTCCGCTTCATGGGTGGTTATGCGCTGGTAAAACGTTACCGCTACCATCGTACCAGGAAAGTTGGCAGGGAATGGGAACAGCGCTTCCTTAACCTTTCAGTGCGTCTGGGTGTCAGGCGGAAGGTACAGCTTCTCGAGTCGGCCCTGGTCAGGGTGCCGATGGTCATTGGCTATCTGAAACCTGCAGTACTGCTGCCGCTGGGGGCGTTGAACGGAGTGCCCGTGGCACAGATGGAAGCCATCCTGGCACATGAACTGGCGCATATCCTCAGGAGGGACTACTTTGTAAACATGGTCCAGTCGTTGCTGGAGGTGATCTTCTTTTACCACCCCGTGGTATGGTGGCTCTCCGGCAATATCAGGACTGAAAGGGAAAACACTTGCGACGATATCGCGATAACAATAACAGGAAACAATATGGAATTTGCAAAAGCACTCACCAGGATCCAGGAGATCAACCTGGCAGCCCCCGGCCTGGCAGCCGGCCTGGGCGGAAAAAACAAAAATCAGCTTATCAACCGCATCTGCCGCATACTGGGCAAAAAGGAAAGACGTGCGGGTTTTGGCACTAGCTTCATACCTGCGCTCATTCTCATGATCAGCCTCGTAGGATTCTCTGCGGCAGCCATGTATTCCTATCCCTTCGGGGATGAACCTGACCCGTTCATGAATTTTGAAGAACCCCAGGTGCAGCTGGAGGCAACATTTGCCGGCTATCCGGCGGTGATGCCTGACACAACCAGGAAACAGCCTGAGGAAAAAAGAACGGAAAGGATGATCATCGTGAAGAACGACACCACGGAATTGTCGGAAGAACAAAAAGAAAAGATCAGGGAGGTCAGGGCCGTTATGGAAGCTGAACGCGAAGCCATAGAAGAACAGATCAGGACAGCGGAGGTCCAGATGGAAGCATACCGTGAGATGCTCAAGGACCTGCAGGCCGATCAGGAGGTGGACGTATCAGCCTTTGAGGAAAGCATGGAAGCATACCGTGAATCGGTCATGGACCGTATCCGCGATATTGAAGAATACCGGCAGCAGGCCCTGGAATCAGGCGAATGGCACATGCCGGAAATATATTTTCCTGACGGGAAAATTGATATACCGGGCCTGGACTCGACAGTGTGGCATTACCGCTATCCCGGGAAATACATATATATGGGCGACAGCATCAGGGAGGTCTGT
This sequence comes from uncultured Bacteroidales bacterium, assembly GCA_964536525.1. GTDB lineage: Bacteria > Bacteroidota > Bacteroidia > Bacteroidales > B18-G4 > B18-G4. The sequence goes on from CAZHYA010000259.1 coordinate 3,456, forward strand.
CTTGACAACTGGAAGGAATATTCTCAAAGGTTCGTGGATGCAGAGGCGTTCATTAACCAGGAAAGATTGATGAATGACATGAGGCAGCAGTTTGATGACCTTGCCCTGGAATACAGGAACTTTGGATTTGAAGTGCCGGATGTGGAGCAGTTCAGATATTACCATACACCGGATATTCCTGATTTCGATTATTTTGTCCCCGATAAAGCCAGGAGGGTCATCACCGGGGAATTACGTTCGGATGGCCTCATCAGCCACGGGCGCGAGTACATGGTGGTGATCGGTGAAAAGCAGATGCACATAAACGGGAACAAGCAGCCACGGCAGGTATTCAGGAAATACAGCCGGCTTGTGGAATCTCTCGGCAGAACAGGGGATGATAAAATTGAAAGAGAATACAAGATATTTATCGGCTACTGATGGTCCTGAAAGCTCAAAAAAAAGAGGCTGTATCAAAAGTGTAAAGATGGAAATTATACCGTCTGAATTACTTTGC
>CAZHYA010000260.1:0-1171 GCA_964536525.1 uncultured Bacteroidales bacterium
GGAGGGAAAATATACAAGGCTGGTGGTGACCTTACCCTTATACCGTGAGCAAAAAGAAAGAAACAATTAATGCTTGAATCATGAAACAGCTCAGTGTACTGGTACTTGACGATGAACCGAGGATGCAGGACGAGATCGAAGAGTTTCTCAGAGGCCGGCAATACGAAGTGTACAAGGCCGGTACCCCGACGGAAGCTTTCAGGGTACTTGAAAACAACAACATCGACATCCTCATCCTTGATATCAAGCTTCCTGAAATGGACGGCCTCGAAGTGTTGAAAAGGGTGAGGAAAAGCCATCCTACCCTGGAAGTGATCATGATATCCGGCCATGGCGACATGAACACCGTAATAGAAGCCATGCGATACGGGGCTTTCGACTATTTCCAGAAACCGTTCAGGCTTCCCGAGATCAACCATGCCATCGAGCGTACAAAACGCTTCATCGTGCTCAGTCAGAAGCTGAAGACCACAGAACATAAATTTGATATCCTCTCGAGGGAGATCAGGCAGCGTTTTGGCCATGAGCTGATCGGACGAAGTGAAGCCATGAAACATGTCGTTGAGCTGATGTCGAAGGTAGCCATGGCCAACAGCACCTCCGTGTTGATCACCGGCGAAAGCGGGACCGGCAAAGAGCTCGTTGCCAGGGGCATACATTTTCTCAGCAAGCGGAACAAACAAATGTTCTATTCGGTGAACTGTTCGGCAGTGCCTGAAACGCTGTTTGAGAGCGAGTTTTTCGGACACAGTAAAGGTGCATTTACCGACGCCCGGGAGGACAAGGAAGGATGGTTTGAGATCGCCGACGGCGGCACCCTCTTTCTGGATGAGATCGGCGACATGCCGGTGAGCCAGCAGGCCAAGCTGTTGCGCGTGCTGGAGGATAAGAAGGTGAGCAAGGTGGGTTCCCGGGTGGAGATCCCTGTGGATGTGCGGGTGATCACGGCGTCAAACCGCGACCTTTTCGGGTTGAGCAAGGATGGGAAGTTCAGGAAAGACCTCTACCACCGGCTCAGCACCTTCGTGATCGAGATCCCCCCGCTCCGCGAAAGGAAGGACGACATCCCTCCCCTGCTGGAATACTACGTGAAATATTTTGCGGAGCAGATGGGCAAGCAGATCAGTCAAATCGGCCGGGACCTCTACCACAACATTATGGAATATGATTT
>CAZHYA010000260.1:1190-3930 GCA_964536525.1 uncultured Bacteroidales bacterium
CCTGTGCGACAGGGACAGCCTTGGCTGGGACGATTTCCGGTTCAGCATCCCCGTCGACAAGGAAGATGCCGGGAAACAGCTCACCCCCGGAAGCACGCTAGATCTGGCAGAGATGGAAAAACACATGATCGTCAAAGCCCTGAAGCGTTCGGGAAACAACAAGTCGAAAGCCGCGGAGCTGCTGAACATCACCTGGCAGGCCCTCGACCGGCGGATGGAGAAGTATGGGATAAAGTAGTAATTTAGCGCAATAAAATGTACACGTTTGAAACCTAAGCTGGTTGGCATATCGTTGTTCATCTGCCTTGTGGCCCCCCTGGTGGCGACTTTCACCTACATGCACCATCAAAAGGCATCAGTTCGGAAGGAATTGAAGCATCGGATAATCGCCGGTATCGACCGTGATGAACTGGTGCTCCTGAAGTTTAGCATAGAGGAATCGCGCACAAAGCTTCGCTGGGAACATGAAAAGGAATTCGAGTTCGCGGGACAGATGTACGACATCGTGGAAAAAGAAATTTCAGGCGATACGATCCATTACTGGTGCTGGTGGGACCATGAAGAAACAAAGCTCAACAGGCAACTCGACGATCTGGTCGCCAAAGTTCTGGGAAACAACCCGCAAAGAAAAGACAGGCAGGACAAAACAGTTGATTTCCTTAAAAAACTCTATTTTAACTATCCGTTGTATTTCACCACCTCAATGAATGAACTTTTGGTGGTTCATCCCGACCGCAGCGACCATTTTCCTGTCGTATAGCACGCTCCTCCTGTCCCTCCTCCACGCCTTGGTTAAGTGAATAAGCACACATGTCGCACACCCTGCCATTCTAATATATGGCGGGTCGAACTTATTTATTTAACTCAATAAAACACAATGAAACGATTCATTCTATTTTGCCTGCTGGCGGTTTGGGCTGGATGGTCATGGGCCCAGACCATCACCATTACGGATCAGCAAACCAAAAGGCCGCTGGAAGGGGTTTTGCTGATGAGCGAAAGTCCGCAGGCAATCGCTGTAACGAATGCCAAGGGGCAGGCTGACATTTCGGCCTTTATCAAATCAGAAATGATACAAATCCGCTCCCTCGCCTATAAAACGCAGTTTTTGAGCTTCAGCCAGATCACAAATTCCAATTTCAACATTGAAATGGAACCAACAAGCCTGATCCTTGATCAGGTGGTTATCTCTGCCACACGATGGCGCCAATCCTCCGGCAACGTCCCGTCGAAGATCATCTCCATCTCCCCCAAGGAAGTTGCCCTGCAGAACCCGCAAACGGCAGCCGACCTGCTGGGAATCTCGGGCATGGTGTTCATCCAGAAAAGCCAGCAGGGTGGCGGAAGCCCGATGATCCGGGGCTTTGCCACCAACAGGCTGCTCTATTCCGTTGACGGGGTCAGGATGAACACGGCCATTTTCAGGAGCGGGAACCTGCAGAACGTGATCAATATCGATCCGTTTGCAATTGAAAGCACAGAGGTGCTTTTCGGCCCTGAATCGGTGGTCTACGGCAGTGATGCCATTGGCGGGGTAATGAGTTTCCAGACGCTGACCCCGCAATTGTCGCTGACCGACAAGCCCCTGGTTAAGGGTAAGGCCGTTCTCCGGTACTCCTCGGCCAACAATGAAAAAACGGGGCATTTTGATGTGAACGTAGGGTGGAAAAAATGGGCCCTGCTAACCAGCTTCAGTTCATGGAATTTCGACCATCTTCGCCAGGGCAGCAACGGGCCCGACGATTACGTCAAGGACATCTATCCCCAACGTCAGGACAGCACGGACGTTGTCATCACACAGGATGATCCGCTCCTTCAGATCCCGTCGGCCTATTCTCAGATCAACCTGATGCAGAAGATCAGGTTCAGGCCGAATGAGAAATGGGATTTCCAGTACGGGTTCCACTACTCCACTACCACGCCATACGGCCGCTACGACCGGCACAACAGATATAAAAACGGCACCCTGCGCTACAGTGAATGGAACTACGGTCCCCAGAATTGGATGATGAACAACCTGACCATGACCCATCATGGGAAAAATATCGTTTATGACCAATTGAGTTTACGCCTGGCACTGCAGTCGTTCGAAGAAAGCCGCATCGACAGGTCGCTGAACAGCAACGAGCGTACAAGCACCGCCGAAAACGTTGAAGCCTATTTCACGAAGAATACGGGATCGAAAAACACCCTATATTACGGGGTGGAATATGTTTTCGACGATGTAAGCTCCACGGGGATGCTCACCGATATTTCCACAGGGACGGAACAGGAAGGCCCTTCCCGTTATCCGCAATCCACATGGACTTCCATTGCCGCTTACGTGAATGATGAGCTCAGGTTATCGAATGAACTGACCCTGCAGGCAGGATTAAGGTACAACCAGTTCATCCTGGATGCAGATTTTACCAACAACCTCGCATTCTATCCATTCCCGTTCACAACCACAGAGATCAACAAGGGTGCGCTGACCGGAAGCCTTGGAGGCGTTTACCGCCCATCGGAAAGCTGGGCGATCAGGGCCAACTTCGGTACGGCTTTCAGATCTCCCAATGTTGACGATATCGGTAAGGTGTTTGATTCGGAACCCGGCTCCGTTACCGTCCCCAATCCTGACCTCGAAGCCGAATATGCCTATAATTTCGATATTGGCATTGCAAAGGTCTTCGGAGATATGGTTAAACTTGACATCAGCGCTTACTATACCATTCTTCAGAATGCGATGGTGCGGAGGGACTTT
>CAZHYA010000261.1:0-807 GCA_964536525.1 uncultured Bacteroidales bacterium
CGATCTTTTACGAACGCGACGATGTTTTCTACTGCTCTATTCACCAGCAGAATGCTTTCCCCTTTACAGGCTCTCCCATTGAACTCGGTAAAGGAAAAGGTTTGGGATATACCGCCAATTTCCCGCTATATCCGGGCAATGGCGACAGGGAATTTCTCGAAGTCGTCGATAAGGCGATTTCGCTGGCGAGAAAATTCTATCCCGACGTGATCGGGGTGTCAGCCGGGTTCGACAGCTTTTCCGATGACCGTGTGCTCGACCTTAATATCTCACTCCGAACCTATTATGAAACTGCGTTCAGGCTGAGGAGGACCTTTTCCGATATCTTTGGCATACTGGAAGGGGGATACCACAAAGACCTGCGCAAATGTGTCGACAGTTTCGTGGAGGGCATCCACAAAGGTGCCATCCCCCCCAAAATGCACTGGGATGATAACATGGCCATAGGTTGATCTCCCCTGTAAGGTTTTTCCATGGTCTTATACCCCTGCACTATTTAGAAAGCTTATAAATTTTCCTACCGGGCAGAATTTCACACAGTTACCGACATATCTAATTATTTATGTCTTTATCTTAGCCCGTTCAAATAAAATCAAATCAATCTTAACGACATGAAAAAAGTATTTATTACCCTGCTGATCATTGCTTTCGCAACGGCTGCCTTTTCGCAGCAGGTCCCGCGTGAGCGCGTCATTCTTGAAATTGCCACCGGTACCTGGTGCCAGTATTTCCCGGGGGCAGCCATGGGGGCCGACGACCTTGTAGCTGCCGGCCTGCGCCTGGGGCTGGTCAGCCGGGCAGCCCTCG
>CAZHYA010000261.1:817-3928 GCA_964536525.1 uncultured Bacteroidales bacterium
TGCCGGATGCGATGTGGCCGTGATCGAATATCATAATGGGGATGCTTTTGCCAATACAGCATCCAATTACAGGAACTCCTATTATAATGTACCAGGATACCCGACCGCACATTTTGACGGAGTACTGGAGTATGTCGGTGGAAGTGCAACACAAAGCATGTACAATAACTACCTTCCTTTGTATAACCAGCGTATTGCCATTCCCTGCGACTATACTGCCTCCATTTTCGGGCAGAATAACGGGTTGACATACGACGTGACGGTGGTCATCGACCTGCACAGCGGTACACCGCCGGCCAACCTTACCGCCCACCTGGTGCTGACCGAATCCGATATCCAGTATAACTGGCAGGGCCAGACGGAACTGAACTATGTCTGCCGTGCCATGTATCCCGATCATTTCGGCACCACCGTTGATTTTGCCGGGGGCAACCAGGTAATCATCACCTATAACTTTACGATCGATGCTGCCTGGAATACCCAGCACGTCGAGCTGGTCTCTTTCCTGCAGGCCGAATCTTCGAAAGAGATCCTGCAGGGGACCATGGTGCCCATAGAAAACATCATTCCTTTCCAGGCCACTGCAGCCTTCAGCTGCAGCAATAACGTGCCCTGCGAAACCACCACGGTTGATTTCTATGATGAATCGATGGGACAGCTTGTTTCCTGGAACTGGACCTTCGAGGGGGGTAACCCTGCCACCTCCTCTGAACAGAATCCTACGGTAACTTACGATACTCCGGGCATTTACAATGTGCAACTGATCGTTGCGGATGCCAATATCAGCGACACCATGCTGATGGAAGATTATATCTCGGTAATTACCACCCCGGTGGCCCCGAACACGCCATCAGGACCTGAAGACCTCTGCAGTGGGGCGACCGGCTATGTATACACAACAAATGCAGTTCCCAACACTACGGATTATACCTGGTCCATCAGCCCCACATCGGCAGGGACCATCATGGGCAATTCAACAACGGCTACCCTGAACGTTGCTGCCGCATACACAGGAAGCATCGACATCAGTGTGCGAGGCAACAACCAATGCGGCGACGGCACCTGGTCGCAGGCATTCACCGCCACAGCCTATTATGTTCCGGCTCCTTTCTGGATCTCCGATGGCAGTGGCTATTGTGAAGGATCCGATGGCGTGGAGGTAACCCTCGACGGATCGGAAACGGATGTTGATTATGAACTTTACCTCGACGGAGATCCCACGGGGACCATAGTACCCGGAACCGGTTCAGCCATCAGTTTCGGCTACCAGACGGATGAAGGAATTTATACGATCAAGGCAACGAATGGCTACTGCCTCAAAGATATGTACGGCACGGCCTATATTTACCCGGTAACCGAACCCGGACAGGCAGCCACCCCATATGGCGATGAAGCCGTATGCATCGGGGAGACCACGGAATACTCCACCAACGGTGCTGTCGATGCCGAATCCTACATCTGGGTGATTGATCCTCCCGAAGCCGGAACCATCTCCGGCACCACCGTCGATGCCACTGTTACATGGAGCGACACCTACACCGGGGCGGCCGGCATTACCGTGCAGGGCGTCAACGACTGTGGCGAGGGCCTTGTTTCGGAGCCTTATCCGGTCAGCGTGGAAGCACTTCCTGAACCGCTGATCACGGGCGACGAATTTGTTTTCCAGAATACCACACATACCTATTCCAGCCCCGATCATACCGGTGCCGGTTACGATTGGGACGTTACGGGCGGAACGATAGCATCCGGGCAGGGTACGCATGAAATCACCGTGACCTGGGGCGGCCCCGGAACGGGATATGTGGACCTGACAGAAACATCTGCTGCAGGATGTGAGGGTGTGGCCACCCAATTAACGGTGAACATCGATCCTGTGGGGATCGAAGAACCATTCATGAAGGAACTGGCCCTCTACCCGAATCCCGCAGGGGCAACACTCAGCATTGAGTATTATGCTGAGAAAGATGCCGGCATCAGCATCCAGGTACTGAACCGGCTTGGGCAGGTGGTGCTCAGCAGGACGGGGAAAATGACAACCGGTAACAATAAAACCGTCCTGAATACTGCCGCACTTCCCGATGGCATGTATACGGTCAGGTTTCTAACCACGGGCCATGTAATGATCCAGGAGAAATTTATCATCATGAAATAAAATATGCCCCGGGCATTTTCCGACCTGTGAGGTCCCCGGACCTCACAGGTCTTTTTTTATCCTAACTTTGACGGTTCCAGCCATGGATCTTTCGAATTACACCGGTGAACTTGCAGCCCTTGCCACGGCCTTCTTCTGGACCATCACCGCCATGTCGTTCGAGGTGGCCAGCCGGAATATAGGTTCGCTGGCCGTGAACATGATCAGGCTGGCTTTTGCGTTTGTCTTCCTGTCGGCATTTAACCTTATTGCCAGGGGATATATCCTGCCGGTCGATGCCGGCCCGCATGAATGGATCTGGCTGTCGGTATCGGGGCTGGTGGGTTTCGTGTTCGGCGACTATTTCCTTTTCAGGGCCTACGCCGACATCAGCGCACGTGTTGCCATGCTGATCATGACCCTCGTGCCTCCCATCACGGCTGTTATCGGCTGGATGATGCTTGGCGAATCCATGTCGTGGCTTGAGGTAACCGGCATGTTGCTAACGGTAGGGGGTATTGCCCTGGCCATTTTCAGCCGCAGCGGTAATGGGAAGAAAAGACGTGTGAAACTTTCCTACCCGGTAAAAGGCCTGCTGTTTGCCCTTGGAGGAGCCATAGGCCAGGCTGTGGGACTGGTGCTCAGCAAATACGGCATGGGCGACTATCATGCCTTTGCCGCCACGCAGATCAGGATCATCGCCGGCATGATTGGCTTTGCCATCATCATCCTGGCCCTCGGGAAAGGATACCTGGTGCGCAATGCCTTTAGAAACCGGAAAGGGATGATCGGGACCACCATAGGATCGGTATTTGGCCCTTTCCTCGGAGTGTCCTTCTCGCTCCTGGCAGTAAAATATGCGGCAACAGGAGTGGCTTCCACCATTATGGCCATCGTCCCCATCCTCATCATCCCCCCGGCAGTGCTCTTCTTCCGGCAGAAGGTTTCCACTCTTGAAATACTGGGCGCCTTCATCAGCG
>CAZHYA010000262.1:0-3924 GCA_964536525.1 uncultured Bacteroidales bacterium
CGAGGGCGATGATACGGTCCTCGTAAAGCTTTGAATAAGGGCAGTGGTTGCAGGTAAAGATCACGATGAAGCCTTTGGCTTCCTGGTAATCGGCAAGCGAAACCATTTTCCCGTCGACATTTTTGAGGTTGAAACCGTCGGCCTTGTCGCCTACTTCAACTCCGCCGGCAAAGGTTAGGGAGGAGGTGATGATCATGGAAAGGAAGAATATTACCGTATTTTTCATTTTATCAGGGTTTTAAAAGTTCGTCAATTTCGTTTGAAAGTTCCTCATAGGTAAAGGCCTGGTTCATGAACTTGCGCTTTTTCATCTTGAAAAAGAGCGTTGCCGGGATGGCCCCTTCCCAGGAGGGGTCGATCTCGGGTATCCAGCTGTTGGCATCAGGGTCGTCCAGCACGATCACCTCGGGGCGCAGTCCTTTTTCCAGAATGAATGGGATCAGCACATCTTCAACATTCTCGGCAAAATCGAGGCTTACCAGCACGATGCGCACCGGCATGCCGGCATAGGCCGAGTCGGCCATGTTAAAATACGGCATTTCCTTCACGCAGGGCTGGCACCAGGTGGCCCAGAAGTTGAATACATAGAGCGTATCGTTGTAATAATCCAGCATGGGGCTGAAGCCTTCAAAATCATATACCGGAACGCTTACACCCTGCGCGTTGATCACCTCCAGGGGCATGGGTTTCTTCTCGGTATACACAAGGTCGTCGTTGCCGGAGCAGGAAACGAAAAAAGTCATTCCCGCCAGGAAAAGCAATAACCCTATGGTCCGGTATATCTTCATGCCATAAACTGTTGTTAAAAAACAAGCCGGGGAGGGGAATTGTTCAGGCAGGGGTCATATATGCACAGGATTTGCCTGTACCATTGGCTAACAAGAAGGGATATAATTCACCCAATATTGCTGATCAGGCTGCAGAGAAGCTTGCCGTTATTTCACGGCCTTCTTCTTCGGGGCAGGTTTTTTCTTTTTCTCACGCATGGCCGTCAGCTTCTCATGGATGGCATTGGCGGCTATCCTTCCGGCGCCCATGGCCTGGATCACCGTGGCAGAGCCCGTAACGATATCGCCCCCGGCATAAACAAGAGCCTTGGTTGTTTCATTGGTTTTCCCATCGGTTTCGATGTAGCCCCATTTGTTGAGTTCCATGTCGGGGGTCGAGTTAAAGATGATGGGGTTGGGGCCATTGCCGATGGCCACGATGGCCATGTCGCATTCGATGGTAAAGGTCGAATCCTGTATGGGGATCGGGCGCCTCCGCCCTGAAGCGTCCGGTTCGCCCAGTTCCATCCTGATACATTCAACCGCCTTCACCTTGTTGTTGTCGGTGCCGATATACCTGACCGGGTTGGTGAGCAATTTGAATCTGATGCCTTCGTCTTCAGCATGGTGTACTTCTTCGGCCCTGGCGGGAAGTTCATGCCGTGAACGCCGGTATACGATGGTCACCTCTTCGGCACCCGAACGTGCTGCCGTACGGGCACAGTCCATGGCTACATTGCCTCCACCCACAACCACCACCTTGTGACCTTTGGGCATGGGGGTGTCGTATTCCGGGAAGCGGTAGGCCTTCATCAGGTTCATCCTGGTGAGATATTCATTGGCTGAAAAGACGTAACCCAGGCTCTCGCCTTCAAGCCCCATGAACAAGGGGAATCCGGCCCCGACACCGATAAAAACGGCATCGAAATATTCCAGCAACTCGTCAACGGTGAGTATATTCCCGATCACATGGTTGAGTTCAAAGCGAACCCCCATCTGTTTAAGGTATTCGATCTCGAACTGCACGATCGACTTGGGCAGCCTGAACTCGGGTATTCCATAGGTGAGCACGCCGCCGGTTTCGTGCAGGGCTTCATATACGGTAACGCTGTAACCCAGCTGACGCATGTCGGCAGCTACCGTCAGCCCGCCGGGGCCTGAACCCACCACGGCAATCTTCTGTCCTGTGTTTTCGGTAATGTTGGGAACCATTACCAGGTCCATCTTTCGTTCATAATCGGCCACAAAGCGCTCAAGCCTTCCAATCGCCACCGGCTGGTCTTTATGGCCCAGCACGCATTTTGCTTCACACTGGCTTTCCTGGGGGCAAACCCGGCCACAAATGGCGGGAAACACATTCCTTTCCTTGATCCTCTTGGCCGCTTCATTGAATTTCTCTTCGGCCACCAGGGCGATAAATGAAGGGATATCCACATTTACCGGACAGCCTTCCACACACATGGGCTTTTTGCACTGGAGGCACCTGCCCGCCTCCAGCAGGGCCAGCTCGGTGGTATAACCGTATGGCACTTCCTGCCAGTTGTGGACACGAAGCGTCTGATCCTGCTCCGGCATTTCCTGGCGCGGGATCTTTAGTTTAATATGCCGCTCATCGCGTTTGCTCAGGCCATGCCATTCGCAACCGTATTTGGAGCAAAGGAAGAACGGGATGAGCCGTGAGGCGGCCGACACGATCACCTCGGCAACAGGAGACCCGCATTCACCACAGGGCATATCCATGTGGATCAGGCTTTTGCCACAATGCGGGCATTTGATATAGTCAACAGTATCACTCAGGATGATCGCATCCGAGTCTTCCACCTCGAAAACGTCGAGATACGGGCTAAGGACCAGGTCGATGTCTTCGTTCTTATATACAGCCTTGAACTCGATTTGCTTACGGTCCTTTTTGTCAACATTGAAACTTTCGTGGCAATGCGGACAGTATGCATTAAGATAGGTTTTAAACTTTAGGTATTTAACATCCTGGTTTAACATGGTGAATGTTTTGTGATTTTACCTGATCGAGAAAAGCAGGGAGTCTTTCTCTTCCTTTAAATAAAGGGAATTCCTGTTCAGTAATTCTTCGAAATCAACCTCGAAGCCATCGAAATCAGGACCATCGACACAGCAGAACTGTGCCTTGTCGCCGACCTTGACCCTGCAGCCGCCACACATCCCGGTACCGTCGATCATGATGGGGTTCAGGCTGACCATGGTTGGGATCTTATACTTTTTTGTCAGCTTCACCACATTCTGCATCATCACGATGGGTCCTATGGCATACACCAGCTTAATGTCGTAGCGTTCGTCGAGGTATTTCTTCAGTGGGTCGGTAACGAATCCCCTATCTCCGTAACTGCCGTCGTCGGTGGTGACCACCAGTTCATCGCTGATCTGTTTCATTTCGTTCTCGAGAATCAGCATTTCCTTGTCGCGGGCGCCGATGATGCTGATCACAAAGTTGCCTGCTTCCTTGAAGGCCTTGGCCACGTGGTGAAGGATGGCCACACCGGTACCCCCACCCACCATGATCACCGTTCCAACCTTGTCGACATGGGCCGGTTTCCCAAGAGGACCAACCACATCCCTGATAAGGTCTCCCTCATTTAGCGAACGCATCAGCGCCGTAGTCTTTCCAACCACCTGGAAGATGATCGTGATAATGCCGGCAAATTCGTCCCTATCAGCGACAGTCAGGGGGATGCGTTCACCGGTTTCATTCACCCTCAGGATGATAAACTGTCCGGCTTTGACTTTTTTGGCGATCTTCGGAGCACTGATGTCGAAACGTATGATCGTTCCCCTGGCCATTTCCTGTTTTCTGACTATCTGGAACATAAGTATAATATTTCGTTAATACCTTACTACCACTCAAGGCTGTCCTGGAGGCGGATATCATAATAATCGTCTTCGCTGAGCCCATGCCAGCGGCAACCCTTTTTGGTGCAGATATAAAAATCGATCAGTTTCGTGCGGGCACTTACTTCTATCATTACAACATTGGAACCACATTTCCCGCAGGACTTGCTTTCAGGGATGAGGCTCTTGTCACAATGCCAGCAACGGACATCCTTCAAGGCTTTATCCTCCTCGAGGAAGATGGTCGACTTGCTTGTGAATACGTTCAGGTATGGGCTGAGCAGCAAAAAACCTT
>CAZHYA010000263.1:0-3918 GCA_964536525.1 uncultured Bacteroidales bacterium
AGCATGAAAAAATAGTGCGAAATCTATTGACTTTGTCTTAGATTACACAAAGGGCCACACCAGGTTTCACAAAGACTTTTGGGACAGTCTTTCTTACCTTTAAAACTTTCCGTAATACTTTCTGCTTTACTGGTTCAGCATGACGGGCATGACCAGCATCAGGATATCTTCCGCTTCATTATCGACCGTGAGCGGATGCATGATGCCCGCGCGGTTGGGTGCCGACATTTCGATAATGACTTCCTCCGAATCGATGTTGTTGAGCATCTCCTGCAGGAAACGGGAGTTGAATCCGATCTCCATGTCGTCGCCTTCGTAGCTGCAGGTAAGCCTTTCCCTGGCCTCGTTCGAAAAATCGATATCCTCGGCCGAAAGCAGCAGCTCCTTGCCCGACAGCTTGAACCTGACCTGGTGTGTCGACTGGTTGGCAAAGATGGCCACCCTGCGTATGGCGTTGAGGAGCGAACCCCTGTCGACCGTCAACTTGTGCGGGTTTTCGGTGGGGATCACAGCCTCATAGTTCGGGTATTTGCCGTCGATGAGGCGGCAGGTCATCTTCACATTGCCGAAGATGAAGACTGCGTTGGTCTGGTTGTATTCAACGTTTACGGCACCTTCTACCGATGTAAGTATGCTTTTGAGCTGGTTGAGCGGCTTGCGGGGCATGATGAAGGATGCCGATTCCGTGGCGCTGAAATCTGTTCTCTTGTAACGCACCAGCTTATGGGCATCGGTGGCCACACAGGTAATATCGTCGGGTGTAAGCTCGAAGAAGACGCCCGACATGACCGGCCTGAGCTCATCATTGCCTGCGGCAAAGAGGGTCTTGTTGATGGCATTTACCAATAGGTCAGCGTCGATGGCAATGCCTACGGTATTTTCAAGTTCAGGTGTCTGGGGAAACTCATCGCTTTTATGTCCGCTGAGCTTGTACTTGCCGTCGCCTGCCGAGATCTCCACGGCCAGCGTTTCCTCGTTGATGGTCAGCTGAACGGGGATGTCGGCAAAGGTCTTCAAGGTGTCGAGCAGGATCTTGGCCGGGATCGTCACAGCCCCGGGATCCTCCGCCTTCTCCAGCGGGATGGTCACCGTCATGGTAGTCTCCAGGTCTGAAGCAGTGATCAGCAACGTATCCTTCTGTAGCTCGAAAAGGAAATCATCAAGGATCGGCAGCGTGTTGCTGGTATTCAGCACACCGCTCAGTGCACTTAGGTTCTTGGCTAGCAAGGAACTTGAAACGATGAATCTCATATTAATGATTTTTCGGTTTTAATTATTCTTTTTGGCAATGTAAACATATGAATTTTTTTCACAAGATGTGCATATTCAGCAAAATATTGAACGGCCTCACTTTCTGTTCCGGTAAAGGAAGCGCGACTCGGTGCCCCGGATCAGCCTGCCGATATTCGCGGCATGCATGAGCGGGACAAACACGGCCACCGCCGTTGAGAGGATCAGCAACGGCAATTCCGTATTGCCGAATAAAAAATACGAGATGAACGGGAATGCCAGGCATGCGGTGACGGAAGCCAGCGACACGTAGCCGCTGAGCAGGAATACGACGACAAATACCCCGAAGGCAACGGGAGCACTCCAGGGGTACAGGGCCAGCCCTACACCCATCAGCGTGGCAACGCCCTTGCCTCCCTTAAAGCCTGCAAAGAGGGGATAGATATGTCCGGATACCACCACCACGGCAAGAAAAGATGCCAGATAATAATAATTTTCTTCCACATACGCTGAACCGGGAAGAAGAGCGATCATCCTCACGGCCAGCCAGCCCTTGAAGGCATCGAGCAGGAATACGGGTATGCCGGCCTTCCACCCAAGCACCCTGAAAGTATTGGTGGTTCCGGCATTGCCACTGCCCTCCTTTCTGATGTCGGTGCTAAAAAATATCAGGCCTATCCATATCGAAAAGGGGATTGACCCCATCAGATAGGCCAGCAACAGTAATCCGGAATAACTTATCCAGTCCATATCGATCAATTATCTTTTTCTTCGTCCATGGATATCTTCCATCCTTCGCGTGAAGTCGATCATCTTACGCCTGCTGGAGATCACAAATTCGTATGGCACCTCATCATCACCGGCGAACACGATCCTTTTGTCTTCCTTCAGGTTAAGCACCTCATTGTTAAATCCTTCGTCGGAGGAGATGGTCTGCATAATGTAGTTGCGGTAGCTGAAGAAATACCATTCACCGTCGGGCAGTTCCAGGTAGACGGTGACAACACCGTAGCCGCCGGCTTTCTTTTCTATTTCAATGTATCCGGGCACCAAGCGGTTCACCACCTCATCGCCAAGGCTGAAGATGCCGATGTCGCCCTGTGATACGAAGGATGCCGTTTCGCGGTTCCAGAAAAACCTCACATGGTTGATAAAAATGGTATAGCTGATGCCGGCCGGCAGCTTCCTGATGGTGCCGAAGCTGGTGAGGTCGGAGATGATCTTGTCGGCCTCGCCGCCGGGTATGCGTTGGCGCATGAACGACTGAAACACCGGGTCGTTGGTTTCTGTTCCCGGCAGGTTGGTGGCCCCTACCGACGACGAGATCCTGCGCAGCACGCCCGGGTCGAAAAAGAAATCAAATCCCATCACCAGGTCGAAGTTGGTGGAGTCGGGAATGATATAATGTCCCGCATGCCCATACAGGTCAAGCACCACATGTGGCAGGTCCATGGCCATTTTTAACTCTCCGACGCCCTCAAGCACACAATTGTCTGCATGCAGCGAGAGGTATTCGGCAGGGCTTTCACCGGATGGTTGCGAAACGGTGAAAGTTTCTTCGCCCGGATCATAGGAAAGGCTTCCTGTTGCCGTAAGCACGGGGATGTCCTCATCCATCCTCTTCCCGGCAATAAATGCCGGATAGAAATTCTCATCCCTCAGCGAATACATAATGCCTGCCTGTATGTGCTCCCCTCCGGGTCCCTTCAGGCTGTCGGGGACAGGAATGCGGATATTTTCAGGATCGATGGGCGTATCGACCACTGCCCTGTTGTAGGTACCCTGATAACAGTCATGCACTGCACTGAACGAACCATCGAAATGCAGGTGCTTCTGCCACGAGCCAAGCCTTACATTGCCGATAAAGGAGTACCAGGGGCTGAGCATGAACGCTGCAGTGTCGGCGATATAGCCCGAACCTTGCGACCTGCCGAGCGAATCCACGCCGACGGCACTCAGGTAGACCGGCCTGGCCTCCCCGGTAATATCGACATAATCGATCAGTCCGTTGGCAGCATAATCATGACGCGAGAAAATGTTCACATTGGCATTATAGATGTGATGGTATTTGCCGGCCGTATCGGCAATGATGTCGGCGCTGCGCAAGGTCTCGATCTGTGCATCCTGCAATATGTTCAGCCTGCCGTCGCCGGGGAAAACAGCGGCATCGGCCACCCTGATGATCTTCACATCCCCCGCGTAAAGGATGTTCTTCTGCAGGTCGTAGTCGGCCCGGGTGCTGAAGAACCTGAGCGAATCCTGGTCGGGCCGCGTGGAGATGAACTCCGAACCTGTGAGGTCGAGGTCGATGAGTTGTGTCATGCCCATCGCGTCAATATCAGGGATCTCATCAACGATATTGTTCCTGAGATGCATCACCTGCCTGTCCATCTCCCAGTCGATCTCATCCATAAAACAAATGTATTTGTTGAAGGGGATATCCACGAGCGATGACAGCCCTGTGGAAATGAATTTCCCCCTGCGCTGGTCGAAATCGAGGTCGGTGCGAAAATCGTTGGTCAGGAAGGCCAGGGTGCTGAAGGTGGTGTCGGTGAAGAGGCTGAAGTCGGAGGTGTCGGCCGACATGCTGTGATGGCCGAAAGTAAAATCGTGCGATACGATCAGCGCCCGCTCGAACGTAAAATCGCCCGAGCCGCTCAGCCCTGCGGGCGATAACTGTATGCTGCC
>CAZHYA010000264.1:0-3903 GCA_964536525.1 uncultured Bacteroidales bacterium
TTAATGACGCAATATTGTTTGGCAAAAGGACAAAAGGGAGGAATGTTATTGCACATTTAGATAGTAAAATTATAGCCATGAAACTTTTAACCCTTTATAAGTCTGCACAATAAATCAGCGTATCCACAAGTCAATTTTTCCTTAAAATTAAAAAATCACGAATATGTCTTTTAAAAAGAAAAAATCTCTTTCTCAAATTACTAAGGGAGGTTCTACACGCTTATTGCATCATTTTGCCAGACATATGATGCCGTCTAAGCTTAGAGTAATCTTGCATAAAATGAGGGGTGTTAATATTGGTAAAAATGTATTCATTGGTCTCGATGTTTATATTGATGATGGCGCACCTAACCTCGTAACAATTGAAGACAATGTGCTAATTGCAGCAGGATGTATGATCTTGGCCCATGAAAGAAATCTGGAAAATTATGGCGTTGGCAAATGGGTTGGAGATTGTCCACATAAATTTTTACCAACAAAAATTAGTGTTGGAGCACATATTGGTGCCAGAACTGTAATTCTACCTGGGGTTACAATTGGCAAAGGTGCCATAATAGGAGCTCAATCTTTGGTAAATAAAAGCATAGGAGATTATTGTTTAGCAGTTGGAGTCCCCGCAAAAGTTATTAAGAATTATTAATATTTAAAATGAATATATTATTTGAACTGAATCATCCCAAGCATTACTATCAATATAGGCATGTAATGGATCAATTATCATCACCAGAAAACAAAGTGGTGGTTATTGCAAGGAATAAAGATATATTACTAAGTATTCTAAAAGAAGAAAATATTTCATATTCTATCTATGGTAAATATGGGAAATCAATATTTGCAAAGTTTTTTATTTTACCATCATTGCTAATTCAATATTACAAAATTCTTAAAAAGAATAAAATAGAACTTATTATCAGCAAAGCTTCTCCTTATGCGGCAATATTGGGGTGGTTTGCTAAAATTAAAACCGTCATTTCTCCAGATTCAGAGGTTGTCAAGTTAACTCAAAAATTTGTCGCACCATATTCTTCATTGATTATTACACCTAAAACATATGCTAATGATTATGGGATTAAGCATAAACGATTTAATGGTTTCTTTGAAGATTGCTACCTACACCCATCAGTATTTCACCCTGATAAAAATATAGTTTCATCATTGGGTATAAATGTTGTTTTGCCATATTTTATTTTGCGTTTTGTTGGATGGAATGCCAACCATGATATTAATAATTTTGGGTTTAGTAATGCGGAAAAAATAGAATTGGTAAACATCCTAAATAAGAGAGGAAGAGTATATATCTCTTCAGAAAATGAACTCCCATTGAAACTTGAATCCTACAAACTGAAAATTCCAGCGTCCAAGATTCATCATGTACTACACTTTGCCAATTTGTATATAGGAGATTCTCAAACCATGGCAACCGAGGCAGCCCTATTAGGAACTCCTTCAATAAGATACAATTCTTTTGTAGGTCCTAATGATATGACAAACTTTATTGTCCTTGAAAATGTATACGGACTGTTAAAAAACTTTGGAAATTATAATGATGTTAAAAAGTGCATCGATGATATCATGGAAAAGCCTGATTGTAAAAATAATGGGTTAAGAAAACGGAAAAACTATTATTCAGTCATTGGCAACCCAAACAAAAATATACAGAATATCATTCAGGAATACATTGAAAGTATAAAATAGGTTTCTTCTTATCAAAACCTTTTAACCGGCATTTTGATAATGAAAGATGATGAAAGCAATTTGGGGGCCTGTACCATAAGAATTATCCCGGAAAGTATCCGCATGGTGCAGGAAGGTACGGTTGGACGGCTGGATGGATAAATGGTAAAATAGCTTGCCTCGAAACTACGGGGGTTAAATGGTTTCAGTGTTTCAGTGTTTCATGGTTATGTGTGAGTTTTGGTGTGAGCAATGTAAGCCCAGAGTTCTCGGAGCAAGCTATTCCGATGAATAGAGGATTAGTTCGACTAAGCTTTTTCACTACACTTCGTTCATAAAAAGCCAGTCTCACTAATGTAGCCATGTAACAATAAAACAATATTACAATTGACCACCGCTGGTTTAATATTATACGATCTTCTTAAAGGAACAGACGTCAGGAGGAACCTGAAGTTTCTGAAAGATAGTCAAAAATGGTCTCTGGTGGGTCTGGAAAAGTATCAGGAAGATAAACTAAAACACCTTTTGAGTTCAGTGCAGGCTGATGTGCCGTATTACCGGGGGCTGGGAGCTGGGGACCGGGGACTGGGATCCGGCATCCGGCATCCGGCATCCGGCATCCTTACGGGAATCCCATCCTTCCCGGTAATTGACCGCAAGGATGTGATGGAAGCGGGGGAGCGGCTGTTGTCGGACAGGATCAACCTTAAAAAATGCAAGGTGAGCCGGACGGGAGGCACCACGGGGCCGCCGCTGCGGCTCTACCGCGACACGGAAACGCGCTCCTGGGCCCTGGCGGCCTACTACCGCTTCTACGAATGGATGGGGATAGCGCCGGGCATGCCGGAGGCGGAGCTGTGGGGCAATACAGAAGTCAGAAATCTGAATTCTGAAAAACGAAATCTGAAATCAACTCAAAACTTCATCCGGTATCCGGTATCCGGCATCCGGGATCTGCTCAGCAACTTCCGCTCATATAACGCCTTCAACTTTAACGCTGCTTACCTCGAGGCCGTGGTACGCGACATGCAGCGCTTCGGGCCGAAGCTCATCCGCGGCTACCTCTCGGCCATCCTGCTGCTGGCCGATCACATCAAAAGGAACAATATCAAAGGCATCCGCCCCATGGCGGTCTCCTGCACCGCCGAAACGCTCTTCCCCGAATACAGGAAGATGATCGAAGAAGTGTTCCAGGCGCCCCTTTTCGACCAGTACGGCTGCGGCGAGTGCAACTCCATCGCCTTCGAGTGCAGCGAACACAACGGCATGCACATCACCATGGAGCACTGCATACTGGAAACGGATGAGAACAACCACTTCATCGTGACCAACCTCGACAATCACTCCCAGCCCTTTATCCGTTACCGCAACGGCGATACGGGCATCATCGACCACAGTCCCTGCGCCTGCGGCAACCACAGTCCGCGCATCGTGCAGCTGCACGGCAGGGCCAGCGAGAACGTGATCCTGAAGGACGGGGCATCGGTCAACGGCATCTTCTTCGCCAACCTGCTCGACCAGGGCGGCTTCATCAACAGCGAGCGCATGCTGCGTTTCCAGGTGGTGCAGCAGAGGGCCGGGGAGATCAGCTTCAGGGCAGAAGTGAAACCGGATGCCGGAAATCGGGGAATGAAGGATGCCGATATTAAGAAGTTAGAGGATTGTTTGATGCCCTTCTTTAACAAAGTTGAAATCACGCAGCACGCATTCCTGGATCCCGGACCCGGAGGGAAGTTCAGGTATATTATATCAAAGATTCATGGCGCATCTCGCACTGGTTAATAGGGTTAAATGGTTAAATGGCTAAAATAGTGAGACTGTCTTTTCATGAGCGAAGCGAAATGAAAAGGCTTAGTCGAACTAATCCCGAGAACTCGGGATAGCTTGCCTAGAAACCTCGGGGGTTAAATTAGTGAGACTGGCTTTTGATGAGTGAAGCCTGATCAAACTAATCCCGGGAACCCGGGATGGCCTGATAACGTTCAGTATTTTAACTTTTGATCGGTATACCTGATCAGTTGCCTGATTTCCCTTGGAAGAGAATCAAGTTTTTGCCTGATGTAAGCATAATCCTCCTGGCTGATGATCGACCTTTCAAAACATTTGGCATTCCAGTCGATGCATTCCTGAACCGAACCCAAACTATAATAGTAAAACCTGATTTTATCTTTTTTTTAAAACCGGCCAAATCCTTCTGCAATATTTGCCGATATTGAATCCACTGCCCTC
>CAZHYA010000265.1:0-1295 GCA_964536525.1 uncultured Bacteroidales bacterium
TGGTTTTCATCTTCGGTGAGCCCGTAATATTCAGGCCTGTAGATAAAGATCACGATGTCGGCATCCTGCTCGATGGCACCGGATTCACGGAGGTCGGAGAGGATGGGCTTCTTGTCGCCGGCGCGTGTTTCAACCGCACGGCTGAGCTGCGAGAGGGCCATAATGGGTATGTCGAGCTCTTTCGCGAGCGATTTCAGCGATCGCGAGATATGGCTGATCTCCTGCTCTCGCGTGGTACCCTTGTTGCCGTCCTGCGGGCCCACCATCAGCTGGAGGTAGTCAACAAAGACCATCTGGATGTCGCTCTGGGCTTTCAGCCTCCGGCATTTCGTCCTTAACTCGAAGATGGAGAGGCCCGGGGTGTCGTCGATGAAGATCTTCGCATCCTCGAGCTTCCTGATCTTGGTGTTCAGCTGTTGCCATTCAAAATCCTGAAGGTCGCCTTTCCTGAGCTTGTCGGACCTGAGCTGGGTTTCGGCAGAAATAAGCCTGGTGACGAGCTGTATCGACGACATCTCAAGCGAGAACACGGCGACGGGCTTGCTGTGGTCGACCGCCATATTCCTGGCCAGGGTGAGCGCCAGAGCGGTTTTTCCCATGCCGGGGCGTGAAGCAAGGATGATCAGGTCGGATTTCTGAAAGCCATTGGTGATGCGGTCAAGCTCAGTGAAGCCTGAAGGCACCCCACGCATCTTGGTTTCCGAATCCTTGGCGATCTCGATGTCCCTGATGGCTTCCTGCAGGAGCAGGTGCATCTCGCCCTGCTGGCGACGGATGTTCTTCTCACTCACACCAAAGAGGTTCTGTTCCGCCCTGTCGAGCAACTCGAACACATCCGTCGTGTCTTCAAAGGCATCCCTGATGATCTCGCTGGAAACCCTGATGAGCTCGCGCTGCAGGAATTTCTGCAGGATGATGCGCGAATGGTATTCGACATTTGCCGAGGAGGCGACCCTGTTGGTGAGTTGTGAGATGTAATAGGCTCCGCCCACAAGGTCAAGACTGCCCATGCTCTTAAGCTGGCTGATCACCGTGAGGATGTCGACAGGTTCTAATTTGTTGAATATCTGAACGATCGCCTCAAAAATTACGCTGTGAGCCTCCTTGTAGAAAACATCGGGCTTCAGGATATCAATCACTGCAGTGAGGGCATCCTTTTCGAGCATGATGGCGCCCAAAACCGCCTCTTCGAGGTCGACGGCCTGCGGCGGTACCCTGCCCTGATCCAGTATCGAAATCGTTTCAGGGGCTTTCTTCACCCTTTTCCTGGCATGATCCTGCTGTGATGAGGGTTT
>CAZHYA010000265.1:1348-3026 GCA_964536525.1 uncultured Bacteroidales bacterium
AATGTTGATAAGTTGTTAATAAAAACAGCCGATACGATCCGGGTCGATCAATATACCGGGATCAGGAACCGGTCGTGCAACAGGCAAAGCCGTCAGACAATGAACATATGGTCGTGAAGCAAATTGGCGGTAAGACAGGAATGAACGGGCAATATGCCCAGGAGGTCGCCGTGCCTGACAGTATTGATGAATGTTTGGCTGGTTCTGATGATCCCGTGTTCCTGGCTGAGAGAGACCACCCTGGTGCCCGGAACGGGAAGGGTCCATCCACCATCCATGTACCTCACCACAAGTCCAAAATATTTACCGTTTCCCATGAGGTATTCTTTCGACAGATGGACAGCGCCTCCATATACCAGTATTTCCTTCCGTTCAGGATATATGCCGCTAACCGGGCAGGCGATGCTAACCGCGATATCGCTGTAGCTGCAACTTCCCAATGATTGCTGCATGAGGTCGTAATACACGAAATTGCCCGGCCTGATCTCGTCAAGCCCGCCAAAGTTTTCGATAAGGCTGCAGGAAGGGGTGTCGCCGATGGAGATCATGGTTCCCCTGTACCGTTCTTTCAGGATGTTAAGCTGCCGATGCGTGCGTTCATAAATTTCCCTGATTTCACCTGCACTTCCTGCTGCATAGGATTCACCGGCATGTGTGAGGAACCCCCTGAAGGAAATGTTGCCGGACCGGTTAATGGCAGCGATGATCCTTCCAATCTCTTCATGGGCATCGGGCCTCAGGCCGCTGCGCCCGTAGCCGGTGTCGATCTCGATGAACAAACCCGCTAAGGATCTTAGCCTTTCGGCGATAAGCAGGCTCACAGGATAGGAATCGACCAGCAGGTTAAGTTTGATTTGGCCTGCCAGGGTATCCAGCAAGTCCAACTCCCTGGCATTGACAGGGAATGCCAATGTAATGTCATCCCATCCCGCCCGGGCAAACTTCACGGCCATTTCGGCCGAGGAAACGGTGATCCTGTCAACGCCGTAATCCCTGAACCAGGAAGCCACTTCCAGCGACTGATGCGTTTTGAAGTGCGGACGAAAGACTACACCTGATGACTTTGCCTTGCCGGCCATCCGGCTGATGTTCTCCCGGCATATGGCCTCATTCACAACGAGGGTGGGACGTGTAACGGATGGGTACAATGTTGAATGTTTAATTATTGATTTTTAATGCTTAATGAGATATGAGAAGTGAGATATGAGATAACGTATATAGGATTTCTGGTTTCAGTGTTCTATGGTAATAATTAAGCATCAAAAATTTAACATTCAAAATTCCCGCATCCCGCATCCCGCGAACGTCGTCCCGCTATTTGTATTTCTCCCTGTCGCTGAAATACTTCATGAACTGCACCCTTTCATAAAGTGCAGGGTTCACGTACTGCTCCTGGCTTAGCTTACCCCTGAATTCGCTTATCGACTCATAGCCTTTTTCTTTCATCCAGTCCTGCATTTCAGCCAGTATGGTCGCAAGGTACGCAGGGCCGTTCTTATACAGGGCCGACACGCACTGCACGGCATCAGCTCCTGCGAGCAGCTGTTTTATCACGGCTTTACCATCGTGTACGCCCGTGGATGCAGCCAGGTCGCATTTCACCCTGTTGGCCATGATGCCGATCCATCTGAGGGAATGGGCGAGCTCTTCCGGCCTGCTCAACACATTGGTGGACACG
>CAZHYA010000265.1:3036-3884 GCA_964536525.1 uncultured Bacteroidales bacterium
GTCGATATCGGGACTGTAGAAACGGTTAAAAAGCACGATGCCGTCGACACCGGTCTTGGAAAGCAACTTGATGGCCCTTGCAAGGTTTGAAAAGAAACAGCTGATCTTGATGGATAAGGGGATCTGTATCTCACTCTTCACCATGCTGATGATCTCAAGGTAGGTCTGCTCAATCTCTTCTATGGTTTTGTCGAGGATCGATGGCAGGATAAAAATGTTGAGTTCGATGGCATCGGCGCCTGCCTCCTCGATCTTCTTTGCAAAGTATGTCCATTCGTGCGAAGTGTTGCAGTTGATGCTCGCAATCACAGGGATTTTAACCTTCTTCTTCGCGCCGGAGATCAGCTTAAGATAATTACCGAGGTTCTGCTCCTTGATCTTGAAATCGAAATAGTCGAGATAGTCGTCTTTATACCTCGATGGTGCCTCCTCGGCTAGCATCTTTTCATAGTCCATGGTGATCTCTTCTTCGAAGATCGACTTGAGCACGACGGCACCGGCGCCGTACTTCTCCAGTTGCACTATCTTGTCAACGCTGTCGGTAAGCCCTGAGCTGCCTATAACGACCGGATTGCGAAGTTCCAGTCCAAGGTATTTTGCCGTGAGGTCCATCCTGAATGTGTTTGATTTAACAATGAAGCAAATTTAACGATTATGACGGTAAATTAAAAATGTAATTCCACAATTCGCGCATGCTGAGTGTCCACTCCTGTAAGTATTCTGTCAGTGAGTCCATAAGCTCGGGGTTGGGGTCATGCTCCAGGTAATCGCTTTCGCAAATGGCATCGGATGTATATTTGCGGGTGATGCCGGCCTCGCTTCTTCCGGCTGCCAGACCAATCTTTCGG
>CAZHYA010000266.1:0-3878 GCA_964536525.1 uncultured Bacteroidales bacterium
TCAGCCATTCGACCCAGATAAAATTTACAGCCAGGATGATGCCCGAAGATACGATGAGCATGGCGACCAGGCTGTAAATAAGCTTTTTTCCCGGGGGCAGGGGCCGCTTCCGGAAGATCCTTTCGAGCATCGGATCGGTCATCACGTTGCCGGTCCACAATGAGGCCCCGATCAGGAACGAATAGAAGAGCGAATACAGGACATACCTTGTGCTCAGGTTGCTGAATCCCGAAAAAATGATGGATAGCGATGTGCCGATCAGGGTCACTGCCATGATCCCTTTCACATGCATCCATATGATCTTGTTTTTCTTCACAGGCCTTTACTTATAATTCGCAACCGGAAGCCAGTTCATTGTTGTATTCCATACCCCAGTCGGGAGCGATCTCCGATGCGGGCTCGAACTTGCTGAACTTCTCCTTTGCGATCAGGAAATAGGGGCATGCGGCCGTTTTCCCGCCGCCGAACATTTCGGGGGTGTACATGATGTTCATTCCGGTGAGGAAATAAACCCTGGGGTTTTCGGGGTCGATGGCCTTGGCCTTCCCGAAGCTGGCGGATGCTTTTTCCGAATACACCATCCCGCGACCCATGGGGTCGACCTGTATCCTCCCCTGGTGGATCCAGCCCTGCAAAACCTCGATCTCCGCATTGGCGGGACTGAGCTCGCGGGCTTTGCCCAGGTGGGGGCGCCTTCGGCGAAACAGTAATTCAGGTAACAGTAGCTGATGTAATAGTAGGGCAGCCACTCGCCGGCAGCCACCTGGCTGATGCGCTCGAAGCTGTTGGCAAGCTGCTGATATTCCCCGGCCGTCGTTGCCTTGTCGAGCTCGACGAGGTTTTTCTTCATGGCCTCTTCATAGTCGCCTTCGCCGGCATAGGCACCCATCAGGGCCATGCCCATAATAATGCTGAAAATGATCGCTTTCATAGTGTGCATGTTTTAAAGATAATCAGTTAGGTTGAATTAATTTTATACTTTGTTTTCTGTCGATCTGCAATTTTTTAATTGATATCCGATCTTCGCCCCTGTTTTACGTCAAGCGAAACAAACACCCCGAGGAACCAGAACCTTTTGGCTCCGGGGATGACGGGCTTCGAATCGTAGATCCCCTGGCTGTCGGGTCTCAGGCTGTACTGGTACCCGAATACATTGTCGGCCCCCAGCACGTTCGATACCGAGAAATACACGATGGTGAACTGTTTCCAGAGGTGCGTCAGGTAGCTGAGGTTAAGGCTGAGGTCGTTGTAGTTCGATGCCCGGTCGGTGAGGAAGCCGTCGCTGTTCGGGTTGTAATAGGTGCGGCCGGTGGCGAAGGTATAGCTGCCCCCCACCTGGCAGTTGATCTTCGGGATGAAATACTTCACCACCAGCGATGCCGTGTGGTTCGACACAAAGGCAGGCGTTGCCATTGCCGGATAATACATATAGTCGCGCTCGGTGTCGATGTAGGAATAGGATATCCAGTATTCGAGGAAGGTAATGCTTTTGTTGTCGCGCCAGAACACGTCGATGCCCCTGGCATAGCCCTTGCCCCGGTTGTTGTATGACAGGGGGTCGGGCGAATGCAGGCTGTCGTACTTCACCAGGTTGCGGTAATTCTTGTAGTAGGCCTCCACCCTGAAGATCCGGTCGTCGACGGTATGCTGGAAATTGACGATGTAGTGATCGGCCCGCTCGTAATCCAGGGCATGGTTGAACCGCAGGTATTCATCCTCCGGGTTCTGGTAAAACTGCCCGTAGGCCAGCGAAACCTGTCTGTTCCTGCCGGTCTTCACCGCCAGCGAGGCACGCGGTGCCAGGTTGAACCTGTCGATCACGGATGAATATTCGAGCCTTGCCCCGGCCCTGAGGGCCAGCCTGGGCCCGACCCGGACCTCGCCTTCGGCAAAGCCCATGGCGAAGTTGTCGGTTAAGCTGGTTGAATATGTTCTTTCCGTGACGGCCTCCCGGTAATCCTGGCCATATTCCTTGTGCCGGTATTCGTTTCCGAACTTGAGCGTGAAGGCCTCCCCGGCCACCCACTGTATGGTATAGCGCGCCTGGTAAACCTTTACCTTTTCATCGACCTGGTCAGGGCCCAGGCCGAGCTGGTTCATGTCGTCGGACCAGGATACCCCGGCCCTGATATTGAGTTTTTCGGACAGGATATCGCGGTACGAGGCGTTGAAATAGGTGTTGCGGTCGAACAGGTCGAGCTCCATGTCTTTATTAACATCCACCGGGTCGGGATAGTTCATGGAACTGTTGCCGTGGCTGTATGAGAGGAAGCACTTGAGCAAGCCCGTCTCCCTGGTCTTTTGCTGAAAGCGCAGCATCCCGTCGATCCCGTCGGGGTTGCCGTTCCAGTGGGTGTTTTGCGGCACCAGGCGGTAATACGGGCCGAGGTTGGTATAGCTGCCATCCACGGTCAGGGAGGTGTTCTTCCACCGGCCGGTATATCCGCCACCGACGCCAACGCTCATGAGCGAGATGCTGGCCAGCGAGCGTTCGGGCATATCGGTGGTGTTCAGGATGAGGGCGGAGGAGAGGGCCTGCCCGTATTCGGCCGAATATCCTCCGGAGCTGAAAAGGGTGCCGCTGAACATGAAAGGGGAGAACCTCCCCCGGGTGGGGATGTCGGGCATGGTCGAGTAATAGGGCTTTTCCACGGCCATCCCGTCGATGAATGTCCTGCTTTCGGAGGCATCGCCGCCCCTCACGAACAGGCGTCCGTCTTCTCCCACGGTCTGTGTCCCGGGCAGGGTGCGCATGGCGCCGTAAATGTCGCCGATGCCCCCGGCGGTGGTCACGATGTCGAGCGGCTTGAGCACCACGCCCTTGCGCCTGTCGCCGGCCTCGAAAGCGCCGGCCGAGATCACCACGGCATCGAGCTGGTTGCTGCTTTCCCTGATCACGATCGGGAACCCGGTGTGGTCGGTGGAAAGGTCCAGGGGCTGCCGGTATTCCCTGAAACCGATATACCTTACCACCAGCATGCGGATGCTGTCGGCTTCGGTGGTAAATGAAAACCTGCCCAGGCTGTCGGAACTGCATCCGTCGTAAGTGCCTTCGATGAAAATGTTGGCACCCGGCACAGGCGTGCCGTCCCTTTCGGTTACGGTGCCGCTGATCCTGACCATGGCCAGGGCGAGGTTCGCCGTAAGAAGGATCAGGAGTATGGCTATGCCGGGTTTACTTTTCATCGGAGGTAGTTTTGGTGCAAAGGTGTAACCATAAGGCGGTTGTTGAAAATTTTTCCTGACGAACTGTCGGTTCTGCCGGATGAAATGTAATTTGCAGGGCGCCCTGCCGGATAAATGGTTAAATTTACGCTTAACTTTTGATAAAACATCGACATGAAAGTGAAGACCAAAGGGATGAAGATCGGCATCCTCACCGCCGGCGGGGATTGCCCCGGCCTCAACGCCGCCATCCGTGGGGTTGGCAAGACCGCCATCGTGGAATACGGCATGAAGGTTTACGGGATCGCTTCGGGCTTCCTGGGGCTCATCGACCGCGACTACCGCGAGCTGAATGAAAGTGAGCTTTCGGGGATCCTGACCCTTGGGGGGACCATCCTCGGCACCTCTCGCGAAAAACCGTTCAAGGAGGATAAGAAAAAACTCAACAGGATCGATAAGCCGGGGCTCATCCGTAAGCATTATGATGAGATGGGGCTCGATGCCCTGGTCTGTATCGGGGGCAACGGCACCCAGCGCACGGCATCGCAGCTGGCAAAGGAAGGCCTCAATGTGATCGGGCTTCCCAAAACCATCGACAACGATGTGTGGGGCACCGACGTGACCTTTGGCTTCGACTCGGCCGTGTTCATCG
This sequence comes from uncultured Bacteroidales bacterium, assembly GCA_964536525.1. Taxonomy (GTDB): domain Bacteria; phylum Bacteroidota; class Bacteroidia; order Bacteroidales; family B18-G4; genus B18-G4. The sequence goes on from CAZHYA010000266.1 coordinate 3,818, forward strand.
CCACCGATGCCATCGACAGGCTGCACAGCACGGCCAACTCGCACAAGCGCATCATGGTGAT
>CAZHYA010000267.1:0-3864 GCA_964536525.1 uncultured Bacteroidales bacterium
ATAGACAATTCAGGTCACTGGTTCGTCTTCGTGTCAATTTTGTACAAAAGAGAACATCATCGAGGGGATGGCCCGTGCCGGCCTGGGAACACCATTCGTGGTCACCTCGGGTGAGCATGCCGCTGCAACGGCCGAACGTTTCAGGAAGTATATCAGCTCACCGGTCCTTACGGATATCAGGATCGGATTCGAAGGCTTCGACGTTTATGATGTCGAACCCCGGGCCATGGCCGATGTCTTTGCCGAACGCCCGCTCATCATCTATGGAAAATGGAAAGGGTCGGCCAAAGGGATGATAAGCATCAGCGGGGTTACAGGCGAGGGGAAATATTCGAAAACCCTCGATGTATCTGCCACTGCTCCCGATGAAGGGAATGCCGCCCTGACCTACCTCTGGGCAAGGCAGCGGATCGGCATGCTCGACGACTATGCTTCGCTCGACATGTACGGCGATGTCAGGGAAAAGGAAGTCACTGCCCTGGGATTGAAATATAACCTGCTGACCCGCTACACTTCTTTCGTGGCCATCGACAGCAGGGTGAGGAATGAGGGAGGCACATCTGCCACTGTGATCCAGCCCCTGCCCATGCCTGATGGGGTGAGCAATTATGCGGTCGGGGGGGTGTCCGCATATGGAGCCAAGCAATCTTCGGCCGTTTCCGGAAGGGGATATCAGCCTGCATCCGTTTCGCTTGATCGCGAATCGAATGAATCCCTGCTAACGCCTGAATACGATGACCCCGATGAGGGGCTCATGATCGCTGACAACATGGCCACTTTCGCCGGGGATAAGGAAGGTATTGAAGCATTCATCAGGAAAAATCTCCTGTACCCTCACGAAGCGGCCGTGAAGCAGATGGAAGGATATGTTTATGTAAGCTTCATCATTGAAGAGGATGGCAGCATCAGCGAACCGGAAGTGCTCAGCAGCACGGACGGAGTATTCGAACAGGAAGCCCTCAGGGTCGTGCGGCTGACCGATAAGTTATGGAAGGCGGCAGATTATGCAGGACAGCCTGTCAGTTCGAGGATGATCCTCCTGGTCGCGTTCAGGATCGAGTCCTGACCGCCCGGTTCGGCAAGATCGCGGAAAATCCGGCCTTATTTTGCAAAAAATCGGGCCGGATTTTTTGCTGCTTTAAAAAAACCCCTACCTTTGTGAAAAAATTAACAACAAAGTTTTCCTGCAAATGAAAGTATCTCATATTGAACATATTGGAATAGCAGTGAGGGCGCTCGACCAGGCCATTCCTTTTTACGAAAAAATGCTGGGTACCGAGTGCTATGCCATAGAGGAGGTGAAGGACCAGAAAGTGAAAACAGCTTTCTTCAGGTTGGGAGAAACGAAGATCGAATTGCTGGAGCCCACCGATCCCGAAAGTCCGATAGGTAAATTCATCGAAAACCGTGGTGAAGGCATCCATCACATCGCTTATGCGGTAAAGGACCTGGAGGAGCAACTCAGGCAGGCCGAAGATTCCGGCATCAGGCTCATCGACCAGAAGCCCCGCAGGGGTGCCGAAGGCCTCGACATCGCGTTCCTGCATCCAAAGTCCACCTTCGGGGTGCTGACCGAATTCTGTGAACATAAAGAGTAAGCCACATCCTGATACCTGTAAAGCATGATGTCATTTGCAAACAAGATACAGCAGCTTCTCGACAAGCGGGAAGAGGCCAAGGCCGGAGGCGGAACCAAGAGGATTGAAGCCCAGCATGCCAAAGGAAAATACACGGCAAGGGAGCGTATCGACATGCTCCTCGACGATGGCAGCTTTGAAGAATACGATATGTTCGTGATCCACCGTAGCCAGGATTTCGGTCTCGAAAAGCAGCATTACCTTTCCGATGGCGTGGTGACGGGTCACGGCACCATCGACGGCCGTTTGGTTTATATATATTCTCAGGATTTCACCGTGTTCGGGGGTTCCCTTTCCGAAACCTTTGCCCAGAAGATATGCAAGATCATGGACATGGCCATGAAGGTGGGTGCGCCGGTGATCGGCATCAACGACAGCGGAGGGGCAAGGATACAGGAAGGTGTGAGGAGCCTGGCGGGATATGCCGAGATATTTGAACGCAACATCCTGGCCTCGGGCGTGATCCCCCAGATATCGGCCATATTCGGGCCCTGTGCCGGCGGAGCAGTGTATTCGCCTGCCCTCACGGATTTCATCATCATGAGCGAAAAGACCAGCTACATGTTCGTAACGGGGCCTAAGGTCACCAAAACGGTAACCGGCGAAGATATCTCAACGGAAGAGCTCGGCGGGGCCGAGGTACATGGCAGCAAATCGGGGGTGGCGCATTTCATCGCTGCCCACGAGGAGGAAGGCTTGTTGCTCATCAGGAAACTGATCAGCTACCTGCCTTCGAACAACCTGGAAGACCCGCCTGCCATCGAATGCAGCGACCCGATCAACCGCCGGGAGGACTTCCTGAATGAAGTGGTGCCGGAGGATGCCAACCAGCCTTACGAGATGCTCGACATCATCCATTCCATCACCGACAATGGCGAATTCCTCGAGATCCAGCGCAATTATGCCAGGAACATCATCACCGGTTTTGCCCGTTTCGACGGACTGCCGGCAGGCATCGTGGCCAACCAGCCCAACTTTCTGGCCGGGGTGCTCGACATCAACGCCTCGCGAAAGGCAGCCCGCTTTGTCAGGTTCTGCGATGCTTTCAACATTCCCATCCTCACCCTCGTGGATGTGCCCGGGTTCCTTCCGGGCAGCGGACAGGAATATGCGGGGATCATCACCCACGGGGCCAAGCTGATGTTCGCCTATGGCGAAGCCACGGTCCCCAAGATCACCATCACCATCAGGAAATCCTACGGCGGGGCACATGATGTTATGAGCTCAAAACAACTCAGGGGCGATATCAATTACGCATGGCCAACGGCAGAGATCGCCGTGATGGGACCGGCAGGGGCCATCGAGATCCTCGACGGTAAGGCCCTGAGTGAAATCAAGGATGAAAACGAAAAAGCCGAATACATCAGAAAAAAAGAACAGGAATATAAGGATAAGTTTGCCAATCCCTACGAAGCAGCCCGTTACGGCTATATCGATGATGTGATCGAACCCCGCAATACCAGGTTCAGGGTGATCAGGGCACTGCGGGCCCTGTCCACGAAGAAGGAAACCAATCCGCCCAAGAAACATGGCAATATCCCGTTATGATCAATCAATAAGGTAAAACATGGTCCTGACAAGCATGAGTTTCGATATTACGGCCCTGTTCCCCGAGGGGATCATCATCGCCGTGGTTGGATATATTACGGTATTCCTTGCACTGGTCGTGTTATACATGGTGTTCACCTACCTCTCTAAATCACTGAACTTCAGCGCCAGGCGGAGGCTGATCAGGCAGGGGAAACACCAGATGGCCGAGGAAAAACAGTTGTTCATCCCGGGCGATATTGCAGCGGCCATCAGTATGGCCATCTACCTCTATAATGAGCTCCATGATGAAGAAAGCAACGTGATCACGATCAAGCGGGTATCGAAGACCTATTCACCCTGGAGTTCGAAAATTTATGGACTGAGGGAATACCCCGGAAAAAACAGTTAAAGGATGAAAAATTTCAAGTTTACCATCAAGGGGCATGATTACGAAGTGGAAGTGAAGAACTTCGAAGAGCGGATCGCCGAGATTGAAGTGAACGGAACCACGTATGAAGTGGAGATCCAGACCGAGAAGCGTTCGTCGAAGACCCCCAAACTGGTGCGCAGGGACATCCCGCGGCCAAAGGATGCCCACCTGATCAGGAAAGACCCCTCGCTATACCAGGTGAAGGCCCCGCTGCCGGGGATCATCATGCAGGTGAAGGTGAAGGTTGGCGATACGGCGCAGGACTTC
>CAZHYA010000268.1:0-3839 GCA_964536525.1 uncultured Bacteroidales bacterium
GGAACGACCAGTTCAGGCTCTCGTTCCTGAAGCCCATGGCCGATGGCCAGATGCAGGCGCTCTCGCCCAGGTAGGTCAGGAAGTCATAGCCGAGGAACACTGGCCTGGCATCGGTCATGATCTGCAAAATGATCTGCCCGCCAAGCACCGGCTCCTTTTCGCTCATGCGCAGGGCATAACGCATGCGCAATGAATTGGCCAGCTTCTGCCATTTCAGCATGTCGCCGTTGAAGAGGGCGTCGAAGCCGGAGAAGGTGATGAACGGTTCTTCCGAGGTAGCCGAAATGTCAATGTTCTCATCGCACCAGCGCAACTCCTCCAGCAGGGTCTTATAGATCGATTCCTGGGTATCAAAAGCTGGTTGAAGGTATTCCAGGTCCTGGTATCCGTATCCGGCATAGGTGAATGGCATGTCGCCGAAGATGTCGGTCATCTTGAAGGTCTTGTATGCCAGCACGATCTTCAGCATGGCCATCATGTTCACCACCTCGGGTGTTGCCTCCAGCCTGCTGAAACGGTCCTCCAGTTCCCTGAAGGCGGGAAGGCTCAGGTAATAGTTGCTCCACATGCTCTCCGTGCCCAGGGTGAAGTTGCCCCAGGCATCCTTGGTGAGTGCCGCCAGCTGGGTCTGCCTGTAGAGGATCTCGTTGTTGATGTAGAACTGCTCGTTGCCGGTGAGCACGAGCGACTGTATGATGCCATTGAACAACGACCCGTCGCTGGCCGTGGTGACGCCATGCGGGTTGGTGTTGATCTCGTCGAAATTTTTCTTGCAGGCCTGGGTGAGGGCCATCAGCAGGACCAGCATGGCGGTCAGTATCTGGAAGCGTTTCATGATGTTGATTTTTCTTTTCATCACAGCTGTTTCATTTTTTCCTAAAAGGATGCCGACAATCCGAAGGTGATGGAGCGCGAGCCGGGCATCGAGGCCCACTCGAAACCCTGGGCATTGCCGGAGCCCATAATGCCTTCGGGGTTGATCTTGTCGGGAAGCGTAGTATAGATATAAAAGAGGTCCCTGCCCACGATCGAGAGGGTGAGGTTCTGGAAGATCTTCGTCTTTTCCACGATGTTGGGCGGGAAGGTGTAGGAGAGCGAGATCTCGCGCATCTTCACCCAGGTGTTCTCCACGATGCCGGGTGTGGAGATGAACTTGCCCCAGCCGCCGGCATTGGGCAGGTACTTGTAATAGTAGTGCACCACCTTGTCGTTGGGCGTGCCATCCTCATATACCCCGTCGAGGATGATCCCGATGTTGCTGGTGTTCCCGTCGGGGTCGGTATAGGGCAGGCCGCCCCCCTCCCTTTCTTCCAGGGTCTCCGGGCTCAGCCCGGTCTGCAGGTTGATCACATAGGAGCCGCAGTAGATGTCGCCGCCCCACTTCGTATCGATCAGCGTGCCCAGTGTGAAGCCCTTGTAATGCAGTTCGGTATGCCATCCCGCCAGGAAATCGGGCGAGGCATTGCCGATGGGCACCCTGGTGTCGGTGATCAGGTATTTGGTGCCATCCTCGTTCACGATGGGCTGGCCATTTTCATGGTATACGTAGTCGTAGCCGTAGATGGTACCGTATTCATCGCCTTCGCGCAGGGCCATGGCGGGGCCGTTGAGCCCCCATATGTCGCCCAGGGGCAGGATGTCGGCATTCTCGCCCAGGCTCACCACCTTGTTACGGTTTCGGGAGAAGTTGAGGCCTGTCTTGAACAGCACGCTGCGGCTCTGCACCGGCACGGTGTTCAGGATGATCTCAAAGCCCTTGTTGGTGAGCACCCCTTCGTTGATGGTGATGCCCGAAGCGCCCGACGACAGGGGTATGGGCAGGTTCTCGAGGATCTGTGAGAAGGAGTAAAGGTAATAATAGGTGAAGTCGAGATCGATCCTGTTCTCGAAAAAGCCCAGGTTCAGTCCTCCCTCATAGGCATTCACGCGCTGCGGCGTAAGCTTGTAGGGCGGTATCACCCCTGGGAAGGAAGAGGTTTGTTCACCTCCGAAAAGGCCGGTGGTGTAATAGAAATCCAGCTTATACGGGTCGGTGTCGGTGGCTGTCTGGGCGATGCCGCCCCTCAGCTTCACAAAGTTGAGCCAGGTGATCGTGCCCGGGATGTCGATCACCTCCGAAGCGATAAAACTCAGCGACATGGAGGGGTAAAAATAGGAGTTGTCGGAGGGTGGCAGGGTCGACGACCAGTCGTTCCTGCCGGTGAGCTCGAGGAAGATGAAATTGCCGTAACCCAGGTTCAGGAAGGAGAACACGGAGTTGTTCCGCTCACGGCGCACCGTCTCGCCGGGCACCAGGTCGCCGGGCGAGTTGCCGGCCTCGCTCAGGATGGTGTTGCCTTCTGGGTCGGTGGTGTAGATGGGGTCGGTATAGTTGAAAAAGGTGTACATATTGGGATAATACCAGGTGCCCGAATGCCCGTTGATGCCGTACTGGTTGTAATCCCAGCGGCTGGTCCCGAGGGTGAACTTCACATCGAGCTTGCTGCCGAAGATGCCGGATTTGTCGGCGGTGAGGAAGAGTTCAAAAATGTCGGAATAGGTCCTGTTCAGGCTGTTGGCGTAATAACCGTTCTGTATCCCGATGAGGTCGGTAGGCCTGTTGCGCGACTCGTACTGTTCAAGCGAAAAATCCCTTCCGGCACGTCCCAGCAGGTTCAGCCACGGAAAAATGTCGTAGGTGAGGGTGATGGCGCCGAGGTACTTGTCCCTCTGCAGGGTGGTGTTGTTATTATAGTAGTTCCACCAGAGGTAAGGGCTGACATACTGGAAAGGATACCCTTCCTGCGGGTTTCGCGACCCGTCGGGGTTGGCATAGTATTCCCTGTCGATGCCCTTGTAGCTCCTGGGCCATGAATACAGGTACCCCTTGTTGAACGAGCGGTCCCATTCATCACCCAGTGTCGGGCTGTTAAGGCGGTTGTAGTTGATATACGACAGGGATACGTCGGCACGCAGTTTGTCGGAGATCCTGAGGTTGGCGCCCAGGTTGATGGTGGTACGGTCGTAATTGCTGTTGTCGATCACCGGACGGTGGTCCTGCCGGGTGATGGACACCCGCATGGTGCCACGCTCACCGCCTCCCGAGAAGGCGATGTTATGGGTTTGCGTAAAGCCGTTCCTGAAGGCCGACTCGTAGTTGTCGGGCTGGGGCGAGTAGGGCCGCATCTTGCCGTCCCACCAGCGCACCATCTGCCCTTCCATCTTCGGCCCCCACGAAACCGCCGACCCGTAATACCCGAATTCGGCCGCCGTGGATGAGATGTCTCCTTCCTGGTTCAGGATCAGGTGGTCGGTACCATAGATGCCGGGATACAGCATGGTGTCGCCGTCCATGGGAAATGTCGGCGGGGTGAAGGATATCGGCCCCCCGGCGCCGTAGGTGTCCTGCATCTCCCTGAAGCGGTAGGGCTGGATCATCTTATAGGTGTAGTTGTAGGTCACGCCGATCCCTTTGCGCTTGCTTCCGCGTTTTGTGGTGATAAGGATCACCCCGTTGGCACCCCGTGAGCCATAGAGGGCCGAGGCGGCGCCGCCTTTCAGCACCGTATAGTCTTCTATGTCGAGCGGGTTGATGTCGGAAAGCTGGTTTCCCCAGTCCACTCCCCTGCCGATGTCGGTGAGCCCGGGGTTGTTCTCCATGGGCACATTGTCGACCACGATGAGGGGCTGGTTGGATCCCGTCAGGCTGTTGTTGCCCCTGATGGTGATGCGCGTAGAGCCGCCTTCCACACCGTCGCCCTGCGACACCTGCACCCCGGCCGCACGGCCGGCGAGGGCGTTGATCACGTTGGGCGCATTGGACCTTGCCACCATGTTGGCATCGATCTTTTCCGTTGAAT
>CAZHYA010000269.1:0-3599 GCA_964536525.1 uncultured Bacteroidales bacterium
TTCATCGGCGTTGGGATTGTTCGACAGGTCGAACTTTTCTTCGGGGAAGAGCGGAGTGAGGTAATCAAAGGGTATCCTGTCGCGGACTTCTTCCGGCGAACGCCCGTTGATGTTTTCAACCTTGATGAGCGGAAAATATTTTTCACCGTCCTTAGGCAGCCTGATGCTCCCCCGTACGGTATCGCCGGTCTTAAGGCCAAAAAGCTTGATCTGCGACTGGGAGACAGAAATGTCGTCCGGTGAGTTCAGGTAATTATAATCGGAAGAACGAAGGAAACCGTAACCGTCGGGCATGATCTCCAGGACTCCCTCGCTGGTCACCACCCCGTCGAATTCGCTATAGGCATCTTCTTCCTTTTTAGTATCGAAATCTTTCGGGCGGTATTTTTCTTTTTCCTGATATACGTGCTTTTCAGGCGATCTTTCTCGAGGAGCAGGCTCAATGGGCTTTTCAGAAACGGGTTCAGCAGGTCTTGTAGACGGTTGCTCAGGTGTGGCTTGCCGTTCTGATTTCGGCTTTCTACCCCTGCGCCTGGGCTTCTCTTCCTTTTCCATTTTCACTTCCGTTTTCTCCTTGTTATCGGCAGCCTCTTCCGTTTTCTGAGGTTCAGTGCTGTCCTTTCTTTTCCGGCCGCGCCGTTTGTCGTGTGTTTCGGATTTTTCTTTCTGAAGCACTTCCCTTGATGGATTCAGCGCCTGCTGATCCAGAATCTTGTATATGAGGTCTTGCTTGAGCAGCTTATCATGCTTTGGGATGTTCAGCTCCTCTGCAATTTCCCGGAGTTCTGTTACCAGTTTTCCGCTTAGTTCTATGATATCATACATGTTATGAGATGTTTAATTAGGTGGTATGCACCTACACGAATGTGCCCGATGGCAACATGTGTAATTGAGATACAATGTGTTTGGTTTAAATTTACAATATGGATATAATGGAATATATCTGGATATGGTATCCAATTGACGATGCAAATATACGAATATTTTATTAATACAAGATTTATTTTTTTAATGAAGGATATTCCTGCGCATATTCCGGAAAGGCTTTAATATCTTGTCCATACAAATTATCATGATCTGTCGGAGAAAATGTTTTTATCTTTGCATAAACATATTATCACATGATACAGCGCATACAGACTCTTTTCCTTTTCCTGGCATTCGTCAGCAGCCTGGCAACATTTTTCTTTCCCCTGGCCAGCTTTTGGTCAAATATTTACACCGTGAAGCTATGGGTTCTGGAGGTTAAGGAATATACATACTATGAAGTTGCCTGGCCCGATACGATATATCTGATCATCGCCCTGGGCCTCATCACCCTTATTTCCTTTATCACCATCTTTCTTTACAGGCGCAGGATGTTGCAGATCAGAATGATACGATTTAATATCCTGTTAACCATCATTTTTCTGGCCCTGGTGTTCTTTTACTATGTTCCTGCACTGGAAACCCTCACCCAGGCCAGTGCTGATTATGTCGGCGAGCCAGGCATCTATCTTTCCATCACCTCGATCTTGTTTCTTGTACTGTCCAGCAGGTTTATCATGAAGGATGAGAAACTTATCAGATCGGCCGACAGGCTAAGGTAGTTAAGTCCCGAGTCATCTTCTTTCTTTTTGCATGATTTCCAGGTCGCTGATGGTTTTCCCGTTGATTGAAAACCGGATGCAGGTGATCAGGCTGTGAAGTCCTTGTCTTCCAGCAGCGCCGGGGTTCATATGAAGCAGTTCTCTTTTCTGGTCATAGATCACTTTCAGGATGTGTGAATGTCCGGAGATAAAAAGATCAGGCCTTTCCCTGTCAAGGATATCGATCACCCGCTTGTCATACCTTCCGGGGTAGCCCCCGATATGCCTGATCACCACCCTGACTTCCTCGCAGGAGAATATTAGTGTTTCAGGGCATATCATCCTGATTTCGCTTCCATCGATGTTGCCATGCACAGCCCTTAGAGGTTTAAAAGTCGCGAGTTCATCATACGTGGCCACATCGCCGATGTCTCCGGCATGCCATAGTTCGTCGCAGTCCCGGAAAAAATCGATTAAGCCCGGATATAACCATGAGTGTGTATCTGACAATAGACCGATGCGTGTCATGAGCGGTGGACTGCTTACATCGTGGTGTTGTTGTTATTGGGAAGGTACTGGTGGTCGGTATTGTTGTTGAGGTTAAAGCTGATCCTGGCGTTCATGAACGACCTCACTGCCTTGCCTCCTGTTACACCGGGCCTCCATAGTATCTGCTTCAGCAGGCTGATGGCCTCTTCGGTGCATCCGCCTCCCAGCGGGTTCACGATCTCGATGTTGGATATCCGGCCACTGATTTCCACGACACAACTGAGTTCCACATCGCCTGAAATATTTTGCCTGAAGGCGATGTCAGGGTACTTCATGTTTTCAGCGATAAATTTAGGGAAGTTCATTGCAGGGTCTTCAAAGACAGGCTGTGGTGCCTGGTCAAGGGCCTTGGTGGCATACACCTGCATGCTTGTGTCGACAGGTCCTTCATAGGTTTGATAAGTGTCGAACCCTTTCTTCTTACAGTTGCGCTGATATTTTTTGATGTTGAACTTAACGGGAATGGTCACGTCGTCGATGATATGATTGGATGCCATTACTGCCGGATAGAACATGATAAGCTTACAAATACGCAATGCTTCTGCGTCGAGTTCGGGTGTAACCGACTCTTTGATGAAATAATTCGTCTTGCTGCCATCCGTCATCACGGTGAAGCTAACCTCCACTGTGCCCTCTGTCTTTTCGCGCAGCGCATTCTCCGGATAAACCATCTCATCGCAGATGAATTCCCGCATCAGCGATTGCCCGCCATAAGGTTCGGGAGGAGTATCCATTTGTGCCTGCAATTGGGTAGCAATAAGGAGTAAAGCGATGGACAGGATCGTGGACTTCAGGGATGCCATGATGTTTGTACGATTTGGTGACGACGAGTGTAGTCCAAAAATAGTGATTTTTTTTTCGCAAAGCAATGAAATGGCAAATGATTTTGGGTTATCGGGCGCCGAATTTTACTAATTTTACCGTGATATGGATGCTACGGGATATATTATCGCTGCCGCGGCACTTGTACTTGGTGCGGCCATTGCATGGTTCTATGCCGGAAGCAGGGCAGCTTCTGCAAGCAGGGAACTGGAAAAAATACTTGAGGTGAACAGGGAGAAGCTGTTGATGGCAGAGTCGGGCTTGCAGACTGCGGGCCGGCAGCTTGAACAGGAAAGGGAAAAAGTGTCGGAACTGAACCGCAGCCTCGCCATAGCCGGTGAAAGGGAGCGCTCCTTGCAGGAAAAATATGAGCAATATAAGGGAGAGATCGATAAGCTGCATGAGAAGTTCAAACTTGAGTTTGAAAATATTGCCAGCCGGATACTGAAGCAAAACACGCTCGAATTTTCCGAGAACAACCAGAAGAGTATCAATGAGGTTATCACCCCCTTGAGGCAAAAGATCGAAGCCTTCGAGAAGACGGTCAGCGAAACCTACCAGAAGGGCCTTAAAGACCAGGTCGACCTCAGGGCGGATATCCGTAACCTTCACGACCTGAACCTGAAGTTGAGTGAGGAGGCGAACATCGAGTTTATCGCG
>CAZHYA010000269.1:3609-3818 GCA_964536525.1 uncultured Bacteroidales bacterium
GGAACTGGGGCGGGCTTGTTTTGGAACGGCTGCTGGAGCGTTCGGGGCTCATTAAGGGAGAAGAGTATATTGTCCAGGAATCATATCGTAACGACAAAGGTGATCTTATCAGGCCGGATGTGGTGATCAACCTGCCCGAAAACAAGCATATCATCATTGACAGCAAAGTGTCGCTTACCGCCTCCATTGACGGACACATGCTTCAGGCC
>CAZHYA010000270.1:0-2743 GCA_964536525.1 uncultured Bacteroidales bacterium
CGAGCCGGTGTAGAGCCATGCCATACCGCGGCCGAGCAGCTCTACGTGCAGCTCGCCCAGCGTCAGGTACGCGTTGTTGCCCGCGGTAATCTCAATTTCGCCGCGCGCGGACGGGCGCACATGCTTGGCAATCTGCACCACGCGGTTGTCGTAGAAATAAAGCCCCGGTACCGCGTAGTTCGACTTCGGGTGTTCCGGCTTCTCCTCAATGGAGAGCACGCGCTGATCCTTGTCGAACTCGACCACGCCAAATGCCCGCGCATCCTTGACCGGATAGCCAAAGATGGTTGCGCCACGCTCGCGCTTCATCGCTTCCTTCAGCGTTGCGGTTAAATCCTGTCAACCGGACTCGAGTTCTAGGGCGCTCGTCTCAGTGAAAGTGAAACCGAGGCGGAGCGGGAGGATTGGGCGAGTGGGGTTGAATTTATGATTGGCCGGCGGGATCCGGCAATTATGGTTCGTGGGGTTCGATGCTGATGCCTATGTCTTCAACCCCCTGCAGTTCAAGCTGGCGCATGCCCTGTTCCAGGTAAAAATGATAGGTTCCTGTGAGCGGAAACCTGAGGGCCTGCTGCAGCATGATCTTGTTGTCTTTTATCCTTCCCGAACCTGATCCCAGCCAGCGGCCGTCCTTGTCGGCAAGGATGCATTCAATCGTGTCGCGGGTGATGTGGCCGTTAGGGAAGGCCGTTGTAAAAAACAAGTAGAGGTTGCTGTAAGGATAATCCGTATTGTTCCTGATGCTAATGTAAAAATCATAAGGGCTGAGGCTGTCATCGACGGCCACCTGGTAATGCAGAATGGAATCCTGATGCCATTTACCCTCGGGCATCGCAACAAATTCATGGTATATGCTTCCTCTTCCACACCCGGTCAGAACCAGGAGAAACAATATAAGCCGGATAATCCGCTGAGCGCTCATGATGATCGATGGATTCAAATACATAAGGAAAAATTCCTTGTATTATTGTGTTAATCCTTGTCAAACCTTTTCAGGTCGTCCTGGTCGGTCGCATTTTCAAATTCAACCTTCTTCTCTCTGACAAATGCAAAGTCTTCAAGCTTGTCGGGCAACCTGCCCTTTTCGTTCTCGAGGATGATGTGCTTCACTTTATCGAGGGGTATGGCCATGATGTCGGACCTTTCATCCGTATACGAATACCACATCAGTTGTTTAAAAACATCGTTTTTCTGGTGTATGGCCTCACCTTTCTTGGTCTTCAGGATGACCTTGCTGCTTGGGAATTCCTTCAGCGCATCTTCGTACATCGGGTTTTCGAAGTTGAGGCAGCATTTCAGCTTGCCGCACTGGCCCGCCAGTTTCTGGGGGTTGAGGGAGAGCTGCTGCAGGCGTGCGGAGCTGGTGCTTACCGACTTGAACTTCGACATCCATGTGGAGCAGCATAGTTCGCGTCCGCAGGAACCGATACCTCCCAGCCGGCTTGCCTCCTGCCTCACGCCGATCTGGCGCATCTCTATCCTGACCTTGAATTCTTCAGCCAGCAGTTTGATGAGTTCCCTGAAGTCGACACGTTCCTCTGCGGTGTAATAAAAGGTTGCCTTGGTGCTGTCGCCCTGGTACTCTACGTCGTTGACCTTCATCTGCAGGTTGAGCCTGCCTGCGATTTCCCGGGTCTTGAACTTGGCCTGTTCTTCCTTGTTTACGGCAGCGACCCATTTTTCAAGGTCGGAGACCCTGGCCCTGCGGTATACCTTTTTAAACTCCTCGGCACCGGGGCTGACCTTTTTCTTCTTCATCTGCAGCTTTGCCGCTTCCCGGGTGAGCGATACAATGCCGATGTCGTGGCCGGGTGATCCTTCAACGGCAACGATGTCGCCGGGCTCCAACTCCAGCTCGGCGGGAGCCTGGAAAAACTCCAGCCTGCTGTTCTTGAACCTGACTTCTACCCTGGAAAATGGCTCGCCGCTGTCGGCAGGAGGGATATCTGCCAGCCAGTCGTGGCTGTCGAGCTTACAGCATCCGTGCCTGAAAATATCATGATTACTGTCGTATATCCTGGGCGCAGCGGCACATCCCCTGCTGATGAAATCATTGTTTATTATATTTTCATTCTTCTCGTCCATGATCTTCAAAATGAAGCATACAAATGTAAGAAATTCCTCCTAATGTTCCTAACCTGCAGGATTGAGCAGCCTGCCTGCCCTGACCGACAGGTCCATGAACACGATCGCAGCATTGCCGTTCCTTTCGATATGCAGGATGGCTTCTTCGAACAGGGCGGCATATTCAAGGGCGTTCCTGTGGTTCAGCAGTCGGGAGATCTTGTTTACGAATTGCTCTTCCTCCCTGTCGGCGATTTGGAGGAGATCGGTCCTGCCGTAGGCAGTGAGCAGGCAATGGCGGGAGAGGCTGAGCCCGTAGGAGAGCAGTTGTTTTTGTTTGGTCCTGGGGGTCCTGGCCGTCTTGCTTACAAAGTCGTATAGTTCCTTGAATTTCATGCCGTAGCAAAGTAGCATCCAGTCCCTGAATTCGGCGCTCGAAAATTCACCGCTCAGGCTTTCTTCCAGGATGCGGATGGCATTGTTCACGTTTCCCCGCACCGAAGGCAGGACTGCTGCGATGCTTTCCTTCGGGTAACCGAATCTCACCGAGAGGATATGCGTCAGGGAGTCATCGTCAAGAGCCGGTATTTTCACGACCTGAGTGCGTGTAAGGGTGGTTCTGAGGACCTGTTCCTGCTTTTCTGCGAGGAGGGTGAACCGTGTATTTTCGGGGGGCTCG
>CAZHYA010000270.1:2753-3812 GCA_964536525.1 uncultured Bacteroidales bacterium
CTTCGGCGCAGCCGAATGGTATAGCCTTTCGGCCATCCAGATGATCATTACCTTATACTTCCCTTCGTAACTTTTGTAGCTCAGCGTCCGGATGATCTGGTTGCACTCTTCCGCCCCGATCACACCCTGTTTCTTTTCGGTTTCCATCTTCGAATGCCACTCGGTGAGTTCAGGGTAAAAGTGCTTTTCAAGCAGGTATTCCCTCCATTCGGTGATGTAGTCTTTGCTGATCTCCTTATTCTTTTTCTTGTTGATGATGATGGGATAGGAAAAGTGAAGGTCGGGATGGGCCAGCTTTGCAAACTGCTGGCATGAAGGGCATACGCCGCAGGAGTCAAGTTCGCTGCGGTTGCGGCAGTTGATATATTGGGCATAGGCGATGGCCAGGGCCAGCTTGCCTGAACCGCCGGGGCCGAGGAACAGCTGGGCGTGGCTCACCCTGTTCTCCAGCGCCGTCTGTATCAGCTTTTTCTTTACGGCCTCCTGTCCGAATATCTCGGCAAATTGCATAGGGCAAAGATAAGAACTTGGCGTACTTAATCCCTCTCGGTACCCAAAGTTTAGGGATGTAAATGAAATGTTATTAAAAATGCCTGCTTCAAACTTCAGCGGTCAGGCATCAGGGGTCAGCAATCCTAAGACATTTTCTGTGCGCCAAGCTTGGCGCCAAGGAACTGCCTGTTCATCCTGGCGATGTTGGTCACCTTGATCTCTTTCGGGCATTCGGCTTCACAGGCATAGGTGTTGGTGCAGTTGCCGAAGCCGAGTTCGTCCATTTTGGCCACCATCATCTGTACCCTCCTGGATGCCTCCGCTTTGCCCTGAGGCAGCAGGGCCAGGTGCGATACCTTGGCCGACACAAAGAGCATGGCCGAGGCGTTCTTGCATGCAGCCACACAGGCCCCGCAGCCAATGCAGGTTGCGGCATCCATGGCCAGGTCGGCATATTCTTTCTTAACAGGGATGTTGTTGGCGTCAGGAGCGCTGCCGGTACGGACGGAGATGTAGCCCCCGGCCTGGATGATCGCATCGAATGCCGAGCGGTCCACCATAAGGTCT
>CAZHYA010000271.1:0-812 GCA_964536525.1 uncultured Bacteroidales bacterium
CCTCTCATCGGACTCGAACCGACGACCTGCTCATTACGAGTGAGCTGCTCTACCAGCTGAGCTAAAGAGGCAAATGCTTAGAGCGGTGCAAAGATAATAAAAAAGGAAAAAGGAAGATGGAAAATGGAAAAAGGAATATGAGTAGTGAGATATGAGTAGTGAGATGTGAGACTTTGAGTTGTGGCCGGAGTTTGCGGGACTGCCTGACGCCCGGCGCCTGAAGCCCGTTGCCGGTCTCCAGCCATAAAGGCTCCCCGTCCCATGCACCCTGAACCTGCTTCTGAACTGAAACAGTGAAAGCATGGAACTTCACAGGGCCACTATAACCTGAAGAGATAGGATGCCTTGAAGAAGAAGCCCCGCTGCATCCTGTTGAACTCGTCGACCGGACGGTATTCGCCATCCGCGAATTCCAGCCTGCTGTCAAGAGAGCCGTAGCCGACATAAAGAACCGTGCCGGGGATATAGGTGAACGAAAGCAGAATATCGCTCTGGAGTTCCTTGTAGTAGGCATTATACTCTTCGATCAGGCGAAAAAACAGGTAACGGTTAAATTGAAATGTGAGGCGGGCGCGGTAAATCGAATAGGCATAAACCTGCTTCCCATCAGCCTTGTCATGAAAGTTCCTGAAAATGTAACTGAAATCAGTTTCAAAGCGGTCGAAAGGGAGGTACGAAAGGTCGGCCGTGATGCTATTGCTCCGTCCCTGGTAAGGATCCTCAGAATAATAAATGGAATTCAGGTTCCTGTAAAGCACCGATGCCGATAGTCTTTTATTGAATTGCCCCCCCAGCAGCACATGGAAGCCGCC
>CAZHYA010000271.1:822-3809 GCA_964536525.1 uncultured Bacteroidales bacterium
GACCTCTGTGGAATAGGAATATTTTACCTTGAACCGGATGGCCCCGAAGAGATGATGGTCGGCCGACACATGGTTAAAGGTCTCCCACATGTAATAGATCCTGTCATAGCTCTGTGCCGTAAATGCTTCCAGGTCGATCCGCCTTATCCATGACGCCCGGGGGTACAGGTGAGGGCGAACCATCGCGGTGGCCTGCGCCAGGCCCGTCCGGGTGATATATCCCACATCAGCATGGAAATCCTCCGTAATATCCTTGATGGCAAAATTGTACATCAGGTTCCGGTCATCGTGGTGATATACCACGCCAAAAGTATACCCCTGCAAATTGAGTCCCTCAGCCCTGCGCTGCGTCTGTGAGCCCAGGGCATTATAAAGGATGGTCGTGGATTTGTTGATCCTCATGGTACCATCCAGCCCTCCGAGGCGGCTGCTGTAATCTTTTTCATCCTTCCCCGTGTAGATCATCCCGAGATAGCTGTCGCCTTTCAGTGAACGCTTATATCTCAGCACTGAAAAATTCGCATCATTGTAATCTATATTTTCGGCCAATCCCTGCCGTTCATCATATGCGTAAAGGGCCGAGAGGGTGTTCCTGGCACCCAGCTTTCCACTCAGCTTTGCACCTACGAGGGGATTCAGGATATTCCGTGTATGGACGATATTGATCACCGGGTCCACCTCCGTATTGTTGATGGCACTGAGGTGATAGTTTTCCTTCCCCTCCAGGAAAAAAGGCCTCTTCTCGGGATAATACAGGGCATAGCGAAGGTTGATGTCGACCTGGCCGGCATCCGACTCTACCTGGCTGAAGTCGGGATTGTAGGTAGCATCCAGCACCAGGTCGGAAGTGATGCCATATTTTGCCGTAAGGCTGAACTCCCCGCGATCGTAATACCTTTTCCATTCGCCCGTCTCATCGCGAAATCTTTTGCTGTAGGTAAAGGCTGGGATGGCCTCAAGTAAAATATTCTTTTTTAAGCCCTGGTAAGCGATGGGCGTCATCTGTGTCAGAAAGGCATATCCCTTATCCGGGTCCATGGGAGGGCTGCAGGATTGTTCGGAGAGCCTGCTGATCTTTCGTTCGAGGATGACCGACATTACGGTGATATCCCCATTACGGTATCGTATGCTTTTCAAGGGTATGCGCACTTCTACCGTGTATCCTGCAGTATCGATCACCGATTCGGAATACCACACCAGGTCAACGGTGGGATCCTCTATCCCGGCCGAAAATCGGCTGTCCATCTGCACCCCTGAAGGATTCACATAAAAGGCGGTAAGCCCCTGGTGGTCGTTGAAGGGGTCGAGGTTGATACAGATGAAATCGTCAGAGGCGATGTTATCCCTTGCGGTGACTGCCGACTTGATCTTTTCAACCTCCTCATCATAGCAACGGAAGGCAAAATACAGGTTCTCTTCGTCATAGGTCATATAAGCCACGGTGGGAAAGGTCGGATCCTTGCCAAAATCAGGAATGAAGGTCCTGAAATTATCCACACTGGTGGTTTGCGACCAGATACTGTCATTTAGCAAGCCATCGATCACCGGCGGGCTGGTTGCTTTACGGACAAAAATGGTATCCTGGCCATAACTGATCAGCGGCAGCAGGAGTATGCCCATCAGGATGTGTTTCATGCAATGGGATTGAGTTAATGCAGGAAATGCATGAACAAACGTAGTGCCAGATGACCCATAAGGCTGTTATACAGCTACTTAAAATACTAAAGTTTCAGCGCCAGATGTCCGGTTTCCCGAAGGAATATGTTCGGTAATGGACAATGCCTTCAACACAGGGGTGGTCACAGCTGAGCCCAACAAGCCATGCCTTATCTGTCGCCAAATGCCGGGGCCCGGCACCTGATGCGCCTGTTGCCAACCATGAGGCGCTGAAACACGATTTGCCGGTTCTTATACCGATAATCCTGTGGATATTACTTAATCCGTTTGATTAAATAGATAGAAGGATAAATATTACTTTTGCGCAAAACCAGATCGATGAAAAAAGCTATCTTATTCCTTTTATGTATGCTGTTTTCCGTCACTTTCCTTTTCTCACAGGTACAGATGGGGGGTGATGTGAATTATTCGGAAATTGAGCAGGACGGTACGCTTGAATTCCATGGGGATGCAACGGTTTTCGACGATCTCGTCGTTCCCCTGATCTCCGGAAAGGCCGCCACCAACCCGCCAACCTTCAGTGTTTTCAGGGATGACGGCAGCAGCAGTGTGGGTGTATATGCCTATGTATTCGACAACGTGGCAAGCAACAGCGAAAACCAGGTGTTCTTCACCATACAGATGCCCCACGCCTGGAAAACGGGATCGGTTATCTACCCGCATATCCACTGGGCGCCTGAAGACAATGGCGCCGGAGCTGTGGTCTGGGGCATGGAGTACACCTGGATCGAGTATGATGCCACCACCCCACTGCAATTTCCACAAACCACAATTATAACAGGTACATCCGACAGCTTTTCTAACAGTGCGCACAAACACCTGATCACCAGCCTGGGGTCCATCACCCCGTCAGCCGTCCAGGACGACATCAGCAGCGTACTTGTGGTGAGGCTTTTCCGGAACTCGTCCAATGCTGCCGACACTTATACCGGCGGGGCTTTTGGCCTTTCGTTCGACCTTCACTACGAACGGAATACCGTTGGCAGCCGGACAGAGTGGGTGAAGTGATCCTGTATTGCAACCCTGCAGGCTGCGCGCTGTGCTATAGCCGCGACAATGATACTATTTCCACTGAAGGGATATGATTACATGCAGTGATCACTGTTGGGGGAGGATCAACCAAAAATCCCCGGCTCACTGCGCTCGCAAAGCAATTTGAATATTGTATAATGTATATTGTATAATGAATATTTAATGGGGAGATTACCTTCGGTGATCTCTGAGGGGGGAGGATCAACCAAAAATCCCCTGCTCGCTGCGCTCGCAAAGCAATTTGAATATTGTATAATGTATATTGTATAATGAATATT
>CAZHYA010000272.1:0-3807 GCA_964536525.1 uncultured Bacteroidales bacterium
CATATTCCGTTTTCGCAGATTATGTTCTCGGTGCAGTGGCAGTCGCTGAAATCCACGTTTGTGCTGATTAGTTGAAAGGCACCGGTTCCCGGGATCGGGAATCCGTGAAATACAATGAAATCGAATATCCATGGTGTTTCGGGACATCCCGGCGTCAGGATCTTCTGGCGCGTGTGCCCGGAAAATATTCGACCCCTCCGGGGTCGCCCGTGAACATGGGTAACGCAAGAGCCAATGATATGCGATGCCCCCGGCATCGCGGCCTATTTGCAGAAGGCCGGCTTACAGTCCTGATCCCGACGGGATCACAGAGCATTGGCTGCAGGGGCGGAAAATAGCGGCTTACGACCCCTGCGGGGTCGCATGTCCTGAAACACATACCCTTGCCGGAAATAATGTCAATCTTCCGCGCAGCGGAAGCGGACGGGGGACGAGGGACGGGGGACGCGGGATGGGGAAATTAGAAATTGACAACTGACAAAACAGAATTGACAATCTTCCGCAAAGCGGAAGCAAGGGGGGTCCGGGGGACGGAATGGAATGATGATATCCTAATGACTAATGATTAATTCCGAATGAAAGGAAAGCGGCGTGCTAATGGATCCAGTGCTTCAGTGCCTGCCTCGAACTCGGGGTTTCAGTGTTGACTCTAATTTAGTTCGCTCTAGTCACTTTTTTAAACTATAACTCCCACAGTTTCATAGTCCCAGAGTCCCACAGTCCCACAGTTCCATCTTCTCATGGTCCCATCGTCCCAAAGTCCCATAGTCCTTCTCAGAAATGCCGGCCTTGTCTTACTCAGACTGCCCGGCAGTACGTTTTTTGGTGAATTCGTCGAGGTTGACGGTAAGGGTAATGTAGTTCGGCGATCCCGCCAGGTGGTACCTTGAACGGGCGTAGCTGAAGTGGAATTTTGAAATGCGGAGGCCTACGCCCCATGAGAAGCCTACGGTCGACATTTTGGTGGTTACGCCGTTGTCCTGGCGCCGGCCGTAATTATACCCTCCCCTCAGGCTGAGGAAATCCGTGATATCGAGCTCGGCGCCGATCACGATGTGGCGCAGGAACTTATCGCCGAAATCGGCTATGCCGCTCTGTTCCCTGACCTCCCCGGTGATGGGGTCGGTATCTTCGGCCACCACCAGCGGGTCCTTGTAGGTGAGGTCCCATTTATGCATGGTATGATAGAGAAAAGAAAACCTCAGCGGCAGGTATTTGAGCCCCTGCGACATGCCAAACTGCAGTTCGAAGGGCAAGGGATGGGTTTGCCCGCTGTAGTAAGAGGTGAGCTGCAAACCGATGTTTTTCGCGATCAGCGAGGCGGTGAAGCCTGCCTTTTCATGAATGTATGATCCGGCCACATCGACGGCGAGGCCGAAAGAGTTGTATTCCTCGAACGAGGAGTATATCCCCTTGATGTTGGCCCCGATGCTCCAGTGTGGATGCAGCCGGCGGCCCCAGCCGATATTCAGGGCATATTCACCTGCCGTGAAGGTCCCGTTGCGCTGCCCGTTGGCATCGGCCCTGTCGAAGGTGCCGTAGTTGATGAACTGCATCGTGGCAACAAAAGTGCCCAGTTTCTCGAAATCCCGCGCATACTGCGCATAGCCGTAATTGATGTCGACATAGTAATCCACAAAGCTGAATCCAAGGCTGTTGTGCATCTCCTCGTTGATGAGCGAAGGGTTGGCCAGGGTAAGCGTAATATCCTTGTCGTAAATTGCCAGGTAGTTCCCCCCGAGTGCTGCTATACGGGCTGAGTTAGGCAGGTTGAGGAACTCATAGGTGCTTTCACCGCCCACCTGCGCCCGGGTTCCGGGACTGATCAGCAGGAAGGTAATCAGCAGGATTAAAGGGTGTATTTGTTTCACGTGTTTGTCCTTAATACCTCATTAATATTTTTAAACGCCGGCCGGCGGATTTTATTATGCAGACCGCCCAATACGGCTAACGTTGCCCAAAGGTAGGAAAAAGAAGCCGGATGCCAGATACCAGATGCCAGATACCAGATACCGGATGCCGGATCTCAGTACACATTACTCAAATCTCAATACTCCCCCTTTTTCCCTTTTCCTTTTTCCATTTTCCTTTTTCCATTTTCAAAGTTCTTTGCTGCTGATCAAATTCAGTGCGCTGCCGGCCCTGAACCATTCGATCTGGTTCTCGTTGTAGCTGTGGTTTACCGGGAAGCTCACTGAGGTGCCATCGGCATGGTGCAGGGTGACGGTGAGCGGCTTGCCGGGGCTGAACCCGGTGAGGCCGGTAATGTCTATACGGTCGTCCTCCCTGATCGTGTCGTAATCGGCTTTGTCGGCAAAGGTGAGCGCCAGCATGCCCTGTTTCTTCAGGTTGGTTTCGTGTATCCTGGCAAAAGAGCGCACCAGCACGGCTTTCACGCCCAGGTTGCGGGGCTCCATGGCGGCATGCTCCCTGGAGGAGCCTTCGCCGTAGTTCTCATCGCCGACCACCACGCTGCCCGGCCCGTGGGCCTTGTAGTAGCGCGCTGCGTCGGGCACCGGGATGTACTCACCCGTTTCCTGGTTTTTCACGCTGTTCGTGTCGTCGTTGAAAGCATTCACCGCTCCGATGAGCAGGTTGTTGGAGATGTTGTCGAGATGGCCGCGGTAACGGAGCCATGGCCCTGCCATGCTGATATGGTCGGTGGTACACTTGCCTTTGGCCTTGATGAGCAGGTTCAGCCCTGTCATATCCCTGCCGTCCCATGCCGGGAAGGGGGTGAGGAGCTGCAGGCGGTCGGATTTGGGGTCCACCACCACCTTCACGGTGCTGCCGTCTTCAGCCGGGGCCTGGAAGCCGGCATCCTCCACGGCAAAGCCCCTTACCGGGCATTCGATGCCCATGGGCTCGTCGAGCTTCACCTTTTCGCCATCTTCATTCATGAGGTAGTCGGTAAGGGGGTTGAATTCCAGCGTGCCGGCGATGGCGTAGGCCGTCACGATCTCGGGCGAAGCCACGAAGCCGTGGGTGTTGGGGTTGCCGTCGTTGCGCTTGGCAAAATTCCTGTTGAAAGAGGTCATGATGGAGTTCTTCTCCTGCTTGTCGGCACCGTGCCTGGCCCATTGCCCGATGCAGGGGCCGCAGGCGTTGGCCAGCACCACCCCGCCAATCTTTTCGAAAATACTAAGGTAGCCGTCGCGCTCTACGGTATAGCGCACCTGTTCGGATCCCGGCGTGACCGTATACTCCGACCTGGCTTTCAGTTTCTTGTCGATGGCCTGCTGCGCCACCGACGCTGCACGGGTTATATCCTCGTAAGATGAGTTGGTGCAACTGCCAATAAGGCCGACCTCAAGCTTTGCAGGCCATCCGTTCTCCTTCACTGCCGAAGCAAATTCCGACACCGGCGTGGCCAGGTCGGGAGTGAAGGGCCCATTAATATAGGGTTCCAGCTCGCTAAGGTTGATCTCGATGAGCTGGTCGAAATATTTTTCGGGTTCGGCATAAACCCCGGGGTCGCCAGTGAGATGTCCGGCGATCCTGTCGGCTTCCACAGCCACCTCTTCCCTTCCGGTGCCTACAAGGTATTCGCGCATCTTGGCGTCGTAACCGAAGATGGAGGTGGGGGCCCCGACCTCGGCACCCATATTGCAGATGGTGCCCTTGCCGGTACAGGAGATGCTTTGTGCCCCGTCGCCAAAGTATTCGAGGATGGCCCCGGTGCCTCCCTTTACGGTGAGGATGCCGGCTACCCTGAGGATCACGTCCTTGGCCGATGTCCATCCGCTGAGTTTGCCGGTAAGCTTTACCCCGATGAGTTTCGGAAATTTCAGCTCCCATGGCATTCCG
>CAZHYA010000273.1:0-3797 GCA_964536525.1 uncultured Bacteroidales bacterium
CTGAACTGCCGGTTCTATCAGCACCTTTTGGGGATCCTTCACCTTCGCGATCGTAAAGGGAGAAGCGGTGTGGAAAACGTGGGTGCAGGATCTCATGGCCTCTGAAAAAGAACCCTGCTTGAGGAGATCGGCTTCGAAAACCTTGAGTTTCCCGGCTGACTGTTCGGCAAGCTGCAACAGGTGCGCATACTTTTCCGTCTGGCTCTTATCCCTCACCGTGGTGTGCACGGTATGCCCTTTCTCAAGAAGTTGCCGGATGATATGTGAGGCGAGGTATCCGCTGCCTCCGGTTACCAGCAATGGTTTATCCAAATAATTGTTTTTCATCTTCTGATGGTGATTTGTATTGTTTGTATTGAATGTTTTGGGGACCTCGTGAGGTATTAACAAAATCAACGAAGAAATGTTTTCAAATAAAAACCTGAGCCTGATCCCTTATGCCGTTGGGTATTCGTGCCAATCCCCGCTTTTTTGTTTAATATTTATTGGCTTACATTAAACAATTTAAATAGTTCCATTGTTAATTATCCTGGTTGCACGATTTTTTGTAAGGGATGCAGCTCCGGATCGACAAATCTTAAAAACAAAAACATGAAATACGAAGCACTGATCAAATCAAGCGATACCAAAAAGTTAAACGGCCACAATGTGTTTACGGGCGAGCCTGACCAGGAGTTGTTCGACCTTGTCGGCGACAACCATGTGGGAACTTCCTATGACACGCCGATGAGGCCGGATGCCTTCGACATGGGCGATGAGGCCAAGATGGACATCATCGAAGGCCATTTTGAAAAGATCATGCAGGTGATGGGACTCGACCTGAACGACGACAGCCTGAAGGGCACGCCCCACCGGGTTGCCAAAATGTTCGTTAAGGAGATCTTTTACGGGCTCGATCCCAAAAACATGCCCAGGATATCGGTTTTCGACAACAAGTTCAAATACAATGAAATGCTTGTTGAGCGGGACATCTCCCTGACTTCCACCTGCGAGCATCATTTCCTGCCCATCGTGGGCAAGGCCCATGTGGCCTATATTTCAAGCGGCAAGGTGATCGGCCTTTCAAAACTCAACCGTATCGTGGATTATTTCGCGCGCAGGCCCCAGGTCCAGGAGCGGCTCACGGTCCAGATCACCGAGGAGCTGAAGAAAGCCCTCAATACCGAAGACGTGGCCGTGGTGATCGATGCCAGACACATGTGCGTATCATGCCGTGGGATAAAGGATGAAAGCAGCAGCACGGTGACCGCTTCCTACTCCGGAAAGTTCAGGGATCCTGAAACGCGGCAGGAATTCCTGAAATATATTGCAATGGAATCTTAAAATCTCTTCAGGGCATCTTTGTCAAAGTGCCATTCGGGAGTGTGCAGTTCTTCTCCCACTGAAAGCTGGTACCATGGGCTTAATTGAGGGTGGTCAGGATTGATAATGATATGCATATCCTGTGCGGGCATATATCCCTGGGCCAGCATAAAGACCCTTCTGCCGTCAGGATGCACAGCCACGTCCACTACCAGGACGGCATGCCCGGGACTTCCTCCCTCAATGAATACATCGCCGGGCATAATTAAATCAACACTGACCGGTTCCAGTTCTTTTTCAAGGGATAATGTTCCGGAATACATGAAAACCGTTTCAAGATATTCACTGAATGTCTTGTCCGAATCCGAATGAGCAGAGTTATTTTCCCATTGCACCTGGTTCCCCGAGACATCACAACGGAAACCGTTTTTCCATTTTTCCCACACTGCTAATGAGCCATTGGTAAAATGAAAAGCGATCCTGTCTTCCTGTCCGGATGTTCGAAGGTATTCGGCCCGTATCCTGATAATGGCATCGGCACAATGCATCAGGTCCTTATATCCGACAGGAATATCGATTACCGCCGCGGCCACATGGCTGTTGGGTTTAATCCTTCCGTCAAAGTAATGTACGGCTGCACCTTCTCCCTTCAGGGGTAGATGTTGAAGGTACCATGCAAAACTGCTGCTGTCGGCTGGCAGCCGGTGATATCCCTCCGGAGGCCGGAACCTTGAGCTGATGGTTTCCTTTACAGGGTTGATCTCCTGGCAATAATGTATCGGTGTCGGCCGCAGAGGATCGGGCATCATGTAAAACAGGAAAAAGACGAGGGTCAATATGACTGGAAGTTTCATGTTATATATGCCGGCCTGTAAGAGGAACGTTTTCCACACCCTGGAAATTATGGTAATAGGGTGACCATCCCCCAAAAATTTATTATCTTGCAGGTACATCTCAGATAAAAGCATCCCAAAAACCAATGGCCATGAGGAAAGTTACAAAAACACTTTCGGCATTCCTGCTTATAATAGCGACAAATACAATTTTTTTACAGGCGGCCCGACCATCCCTTCCTTCCGGGGAAGCTAACGACAAGACGGTGGTTGAATTCGACTCGATCATGGTCATCACCTCTGGAAAAAAGGCGGGATTGATCCAGTTTGATTTCAAAAGGAAACTCAGGGTGAGGATCAATACCGATAAAGGTCTTAAGGCGTTCAGCCATGTCAGCCTGCCCCAGACATTCGATCCCATATTGTACTGTCATGCTCCGCTGTCGAGGAATGCGGGCAAGCACCTGACGAATATTAATGTGCAGGCCTTCAATGTCAGGATCATTAAACCTGACGGAAGCACCTTATCACCCGATATAACCCCTGATATGAATACCTTCCGGGCAATAGATATCAAGGAAGACAAGTTCGGTGAATTCCAGGAGTACGGCTACCATATCCCGGGCCTCGAAAACGGGGATGTGCTGGAATATGAATACGATTATTCTGTAAAATATGGCGAGAACCTTTTCAGCCTGATGACCCTCAGGATATTTTTTCACGGGGATTTCCCCATAAAGAGGAAGGAATTTTCATTTATAATTGATAAAGGCCTTGAGTCGGAGATCCATGCTTTCTTTTGCGATGAGCCCGAGCCTGTCAGAGGCCAGCAATTAATGTATTCATGGCATTTCAGCGACCTTGAAGCCTGTATGGATGAGTCGGGCAGCCGTGCCTATAAAACCTTACCTCACGTTATTATCTCCCTGAGGCCTTACGAGATGATCTATAGTCCGTATAATTCATTCGAGGAAAGGTTTGCCCCTTTTTATTTTTTCGGGGTATCGGTTCGGGAAGCAGAGCATCTGGCGATCGTAAAAGCCATGCTTGAAGGGGTAAATACCCCGCAGTATCACCAGTTCAGGCGATATATTGATGAAAGGCTGGCAAACCTGCCGGATGATACTTCGGGATACAGCCAGCTGTATACTGTTCATAACTATATTGCAGATCATTTTACTTTCGATCCCGACCTTGATTATTATAACCGGCTCGACATCAGGAAAGAACGTTTCGGGGATGATATCACTGCCAGTGTTATCACCGACCGGAGCAGGTATAATCTGTATGTTGGTTTAATCGCGGGGCTTGACCTTAATTATTTCACGGCCTACCTGTCTGATGTCAGGTCTGGAGTGATCTCGGAGGCTTATTTCGAACCAACCATCAGCAATGATTACATTTTTGCCGTGATGTTGAAAAATGCATCCATACAGTTTATTTATCCCAAGAAAGACCGTTACGGATATTTCCTGAACGAGCTCCCGTTCTACTTTGAAAATACTACCGCCAGGCTCATTTATCTTGATTATTACAGGGATTATAAAAGCGCCATTGAGGAGAAGTTCGTTTCAGCCACCACACCTGCCAGCAATAACCGTGATAATAGCAGGACCCAGTCGGCCGTTGTGAACATCGCCCTTGAAAACATGGCCGTTGACT
>CAZHYA010000274.1:0-338 GCA_964536525.1 uncultured Bacteroidales bacterium
TACGTTTTCCATGATAAAGACACAGGCTTCCGCCATCTCTTCCGACCATAAAAACTCCCGCATGGGTTTCCCAGAGCCCCAGATCTCCACGCTGACTTCAGTGTTTTGACCGTTTATCCTTCGAAGGCCATATCTGGCCATCATGTTCAGGATATCATCCTCCCCGGCTTTGCCGTTTAATCCTTCAACCGGCCTTTTGTCGAGATCGTTTCTAATGGCTTTCCAGTCATTATTCTCCAGGCATTTACCCAAATGTATTTTTCGGATGAGCGCCGGAAGAACGTGGGACTTTTCAAGATCGAAATTATCATTGGGCCCGTAGAGGTTTGTGGGCATGA
>CAZHYA010000274.1:348-3797 GCA_964536525.1 uncultured Bacteroidales bacterium
TCACTGCATGGGTATGATCGGGAGTGGCAATTACAACCGCATCAATGGCAGGTTATAGCTCTCACACATTTTAATGCCGGCAATCTTGGCAATGGCATAAGGCTCGTTGGTGTATTCAAGGGTATCGGTGAGCAGGTACTCCTCCTTCATTGGTTGCGGACATTCACGCGGATATATGCAGGTGCTGCCCAGGAACAGCAGTTTCTTCACTTTATGCAGATAAGATGCGTGGATGATGTTGTTCTGGATCATCAGGTTATCATAAATGAAATCTGCACGATAGGTATTGTTGGCTACGATCCCGCCAACTTTGGCCGCCGCCAGGAATACATAATCCGGTTTGTTTTCATCGAAAAACTCCAGTACATCATCAGTGCTCCGCAGATCCAGCTCATCAATGGTCCTGCCAATAATGTTGCTGTAGCCTTTGCCCTTGAGTGCCTTGACCAGTGCCGACCCTACCAGGCCGGTATGTCCCGCAACGTATATTTTATCCTTCTTTTGCATATTATCCAAATAAAACCTTATTCGAAATAATTCAGCGTTTCAAAGCCACCATCTTTCAAATGAGCATCTTTTTTTACCAGTTTGATATCGTACATCATCATTTCGCTGATGAGTCTGTGCAGGTCGTATTCCGGTTCCCATCCAAGCTTTTCCCGTGCCTTATCTGCCTTGCCTATGAGCGAGTCAACTTCTGTTGGCCTGAAGTACTCAGGGTCGCCCTCTATACAGCAATGTTTCCTGCTGATTTCAATGCCTATTTCCGCAGCTGCCAGTTTGACAAAATCGCGGATGCTGGTACTGATGCCGGTGGCGATGACATAATCATCCGGTTCATCCTGCTGAAGGATCATGTACATGGCTTTCACAAAGTCTTTGGCATGACCCCAGTCGCGTGTGGCGGATAGGTTGCCCAGGAAAAGCTTATCCTGCAGGCCCAGGGCGATGCGGCTGATTGCGCGCGTGATCTTCCGTGTAACAAAAGTTTCACCGCGCACAGGCGACTCATGATTAAAAAGAATGCCATTGCTTGCATGCAATCCATATGCTTCGCGGTAGTTGATGGTGATCCAGTAGGCATATAGTTTTGCCACACCATAGGGAGAACGGGGATAGAAGGGGGTGCGCTCCGTTTGAGGGGTTTCCTGCACCAATCCAAAGAGTTCACTGGTGGAAGCCTGGTATATCCTGGTTTGTTCAGTCAGACCGAGTAAACGCACTGCTTCAAGTATGCGCAAGGTACCCAGTCCGTCAGCATTGGCCGTATATTCAGGTGTGTCGAAACTCACCTTAACATGGCTCATTGCCGCGAGGTTATAGATTTCATCGGGTTGCACCTCCTGTATGATACGCGTGAGGTTCATGCTGTCAGTAAGATCACCGTAGTGGAGGATCAGATTTCGATTCTCGATATGCGGATCCTGGTACAGGTGGTCGATACGCCCGGTATTGAAGGACGATGCGCGACGCTTGATGCCATGAACAACATATCCTTTATGGATAAGATATTCAGCCAGGTATGCGCCATCCTGACCTGTAATTCCGGTAACCAGGGCTTTCTTCATATATTATTCCTGTTTGTTCGGGAGATGATAAGAATGGTCTTAAGCTGCTGCTTTCTTCATTTGCTTTTCGGGAATCCTCAGTGATTCTGGTTTTTCCGGTAATCCTTTAAAGATCTTATATGGAAGGTTGCTTTCCGGGAAAAAAACCACCCAGGCAGTGCAGAACAATATTTTAAGGTCTGTCAGGAAACTCATGTTTTCCAGGTACCACAGTTCGAGCGCGCCTTTATATGGAGCAATCACCATTTTATCATATTCATGGGGGTCGATGCCTGCATTGCTGATCCATTTTTCTTCATCACGGAAAATGACAGAACCTATGCCTGTTATCCCTGGCCTGGAATGATAGATCTTCTGCCGCACGTGGTCCGGGAATTTCATGAAATCTACGTCCATCAATGGACGCGGGCCTACGATGGACAGATTTCCGATCAGGACGTTGATGATCTGGGGCAGTGCGTTGATTTTTGTCTTCCGGAGGTACTTACCCACTGGGAGCACACGCGGATCATTTCGAAGCGTCAGGCTGCCTGTGCCCATTCCGGAACTGCCCTTCTGCATGGTGACGAATTTCCAGATCCTGAACGTTTTGTTCCGATATCCAATCCGCACTTGTTTATAGATGACGCTGTGTTCTCCTGTTGAAAGTAAAATTATTGCCACCGGCAACATAACAGGCAACAGCAGGATTAAAGCAATAAATGCAATAAAGGAGTCGGAAATTCCCTTAAGATATCTGTTATAGTCTGGTAATATTTGCTTTAGCCCTGCCTTTTGGGAAAGCTGGGTGATCGTATCGTAACTCATTTTGATAATTTATTTTGGGTTTTAGGTCAATGCAAAAATATGGCGGGAAAAGGGTTGAGCCTGTTAACAGGATGTTAAATTCATCTGTTGTCGTATTTTTGCGTATTATTTCCATGATTCGGGTTGTATCATTACATCTTTGAATCGAGTCCCTTATTGGTTTCGATATGTTCGAAGCCGGGGAGGGCAGCGCGGAGAATTCCAACGATGGCCCCTTTGGTGACCAGCTTGGATTCAAGGATTTTGTGCAGCCAGTTCAATATCTCCTCAATTTCATTTATGTTTCTGGTAGTTGACTTTTTGACGACACCCAGATTTTCGAAAGTGTCCATATCGGGGTTTTCATCCCTGGTATAGAATTCCTCAAAGGTTTTCTCACCCGATGTGTCTGAATTAAAAAAGTATACGGGGTATTTTGTCGATCGGTCATCAAGGAGCAATGCTTTACGGCGTGCTTCTTCTTCTGTCTTGCAGAAATCGGCTTCCAGGCCAAGGTAGCTCAGCAGTTTTCTGACTAGCTGCTCAAACGGGATCATGTCGTGTTCTTCATCCAGTTTCGGGAAAAAGATATCTCCGGATTCACCCAGGATGGAGGCGATCAGGCATAACTCCCCCGATTCCTGTGCCGAAACAAAGAAACGACGGATGTTTAACGGACAGGCCAGGGGCTGTTGTTTTTTCATTCTTTCAAGAAAGCCCTGGGGCAAACTTCCATTTGAGAAAGCTACATTGGCAAAGCGTGCGGTTTTAATGTTCAACCGGTCTGAATAGGCCATGATGAGTTCTTCCATCAGCTTTTTGCTGGCCCCCATGATATTGACCGGGTTGGCGGCTTTATCTGTTGAGACGCAGAAAAAATGCTCCGGAGGCGATTCAACCAGCAAGTCCAGAAGATCTTTGGCCTGGAGGACATTATTGTTGATCATGGCCTCGATGGAAAAGATATCTTTTTCGCTGCGAACATGTTTATGGGCAGCAAAGTTGGCCACAATATGGAAGGGCCCGTGATATTGGAAAAGTTTCTTAACACCTGCGTCGCCAAAATTACACGGATATGTGATGAATTCTAAAGGG
>CAZHYA010000275.1:0-3796 GCA_964536525.1 uncultured Bacteroidales bacterium
CACTGATAACTCCCAGGATCATGAATTGCCTTTTACTTCTTCACTGTATTGGTTAAGCATGCCGAGGCTGCCAACCCGCGTCGCCCGAATATCATCAACTGTACGGAGGAAGAGATAAAGATCGACATTGGCAAGTCGACTGCGGTTGCCGGTGAGATGGCCTTCCTGGCCCTTGAGAAGGCTACTGCCGACCTGCAGTCCGGACTGCTGGATGTGCTGGTCACGGCCCCCATCAACAAAAAGAATATACAATCGAAGGATTTTTCTTTCCCCGGGCATACCGAGTACCTGAGCGTAAAAATCGGCGCAGATGACGTGCTGATGCTGATGGTCAGCAACAATATCAGGGTCGGCGTGGTAACGGGGCATATTCCGCTGATGGAGGTTTCACAACACCTTACCATGGAACTGATCCTGAAGAAGCTTGTCATCATGGACCATGCCCTGAAGCGGGATTTCAGCATCCCGAAGCCCAGGATCGCCCTGATGGGGCTAAATCCGCATGCCGGCGACAACGGGCTTCTTGGCAGCGAAGAGGCTGACATCATCATCCCTGCAGTTGAAGAAGCCTTTAGGCAGGGCTTGCATGTCTTCGGGCCCTATGCAGCTGACGGATTCTTCGGTTCTTCATCGTTTACGAAGTTCGACGGGATCCTGGCCATGTATCACGATCAGGGGCTCATCCCTTTCAAGGCACTTTCTTTTGATTCAGGCGTGAACTTTACGGCAGGGCTGCCGGTCGTCAGGACCTCACCTGCCCATGGCACGGCCTACGAGATCGCAGGTAAGAACAGGGCCTCCGAAGAGTCGATGCGGGCAGCCATATTCCTGGCATGCGACATCTACAGGAACCGGCTGCGCTTCGATGAGCTGAACAGTGACCCGCTGCCTGCCGAAGACCCTTCAGCGGCAAATGTGGATAATTGAAAAAGTCCCGGTATCGCATACCATTTTCATTAAAACGCTGTTATTATTTCACTGTTACGAAGCCAGCGCATTGGCATAATCGCAAAAGATGACCAAAAGGAGGACAGATGTTTAAACTTTCCGAAATAGTTGATATTGTTAATGGGGAATTGATCCATAAGGGCAATGGCGATCCCGGGATCACCGATATACTGGTCGACAGCCGCAGGCTTATTGCGCCCGAAAATTGCATATTCTTTGCCCTGGCGGGAAGGAACAGGAGCGGACATGACTACATCCCTGAGCTTTACCAGAAAGGGATAAGGTCGTTCGTGGTCTCAACCGGCAAGTTCGATCCGGATGCATTTCCGGAAGCCGGGTTTATCCTGGTAAAGAATACGCTGGCTGCCCTTCAGGCTTTGGGTGCCGCACACAGGAAACGTTTCGACATTCCGGTGATCGGCATTACAGGCAGCAACGGAAAGACCATTGTCAAGGAGTGGCTGTCGCAGCTGCTCAGTACGCAATACAAGGTTGTCAGGAGCCCGAAGAGTTACAATTCCCAGATCGGGGTTCCGCTCTCGGTATGGCAGATGGAGCCTTCGCACGAGCTTGGGATCTTTGAAGCCGGGATCTCGAAACCCGATGAGATGGAAAAGTTGCAGGCCGTGATCAAGCCCGGTATAGGCATCTTCACCAACATCGGAGAGGCTCACAGCGAAAACTTCATCAGCATCAGCCAGAAGGTGGGTGAGAAGCTCAAGCTGTTCACGAAGGTCGAAACCCTGGTCTATTGCAGCGATCATGCCGCTGTGCAGCAAGTCCTGATCAGGTCGCAGATCCTTGAAACCGTGCGGGCATTCACCTGGAGCCGCAAGCAGGCTGCCGATTTGCAGATTACTTCGGTGGGCAAAAGCCGGCCCGGCCATACGGCCATCAGCGGCATTTTCAAAGGCGGGAAACTTGGCATCGAGATCCCGTTCGTTGATGAGGCTTCAATAGAAAATGCCATACACTGCTGGGCTACCCTGCTGCATATGGGCATCGCGATGGAGGTCATCAGCAGCCGCATGGCTGTTCTGCAGCCCATCGCCATGCGCCTCGAGATGAAAGCCGGCATCAACCACTGCACCATCATCAACGACAGCTATAATTCCGACATCAATTCGCTGAGCATTGCCATCGACTTCCTCAACCAGCAGTCGCAGCATAAGAAGCGCACCATCATCCTCTCCGACATACTGCAGAGCGGCAAGGATGCCGACGAACTCTACACCGAGATCGCCGCGATCCTCAAACAGAAGAACATCGGCCGCGTGATCGGCATAGGGCCGGCCATCTCCCGGCAGGCTGAAGCTTTTGAGATGGAGAAGGCCTTTTACCCCTCCACTGAAGCTTTCCTTCAGAAGTTCTCCTTCACCTCGTTCAGCAATGAAACCATACTGCTGAAAGGTGCCAGGATGTTTGAATTTGAGCAGATCAGCAAGGCACTACAGCAAAAGTCGCACGAGACGGTGCTCGAGATCAACCTCAATGCCATGGTCAGCAA
The DNA here is from genome assembly GCA_964536525.1 of uncultured Bacteroidales bacterium. Lineage (GTDB taxonomy): Bacteria > Bacteroidota > Bacteroidia > Bacteroidales > B18-G4 > B18-G4. Next base: position 2,456 of record CAZHYA010000275.1, read on the forward strand.
CCTGAATTATTACCGGTCGAGGATCAGCCCGATCACCAAGATCATGGCCATGGTGAAAGCCTTTTCCTATGGCAGCGGCAGCTTCGAGATTGCGAACCTGTTGCAGTTCCACCGTGTCGATTACCTCGCGGTAGCCTATGCCGACGAAGGCGTTGAGCTCCGGAAGGCCGGCATCATCCTGCCCATCATGGTGATGAACCCGGAGGAGCACAGCTTCGACCTGATGATACAGCACAACCTTGAGCCCGAGATCTACAATTTCAGGATCCTGGGCGCCCTTGAGCGGGCCATCAAAAAGAACATCCTTCCGAGCAACAAGCCTGTGAAGATCCACATCAAGCTGGAAACCGGCATGCACAGGCTGGGCTTCGAGGCGGCAGACATCGACAAACTGGCGCAACGTCTGGTCAACAACAAGCGGTTATATGTACAATCGGTCTTTTCGCACCTGGCCGCCAGCGACGATCCGGGCAGCGATGATTTCACCCACGGGCAGATCGAAGAGTTCAGGTCGATGTGCGACCGGCTCTGCAGTGCCATCAACCGTCCGGTGATCAGGCATATGATGAACTCTGCCGGCATCACGCGTTTTCCCGATGCTCATTTCGATATGGTACGGCTGGGGATCAGCCTCTATGGCGTTGCTTCCAACCCTGAGGATGAAGAAAGGCTGCAGAATGTGAGCACACTGCGGTCGACCATCTCACAGATCAAAAAGGTGGCGGCAGGACAGCGGGTGGGTTATGGCAGCGTCACCATCGATACCGACAAGGATATTGCCGTGGTGCCTGTAGGGTATGCCGACGGCCTCGACCGGAGGCTTGGCCATGGCAGGGGGTACCTGCTCATCAACGGCGACCGTGCACCTATCATCGGGAATATCTGCATGGACATGTGCATGGTGGACGTTACAGGGATCAAGGCCAAAGAAGGCGATGCCGTGATCATCTTCGGCAATGAGCGAACCCTCAGCGAGCTGGCCGCCGACCTCGACACCATCCCTTACGAAGTGATGACCTCCCTCTCGGGAAGGGTGAAGCGAGTGTATTACCAGGAATAGGATATCAGGATAAAACCAGGCGTCGGGCATCGGGCGTCAGGCACCAGGCGTTGGGCGATGGGCGATGGGCTATAGGCTTTAGTCACTTTAGTCACTTTAGTTCACTTCCTCCCATTTCCCGAACAAACCACCAAATGAAACAGGTTCCATGAAAAATGCCGCATTCACAATGGGCAATACCCGGGGTAAACCCTATTATTTTCCTAACATCGATGCGTTTTAACTGGCTGTAATTATGCACATTACCCCCCCCCGCAAAATAAACGTCAAAACAGGGTTAC
>CAZHYA010000276.1:0-3774 GCA_964536525.1 uncultured Bacteroidales bacterium
CTGGTGCCGAAGCTCAACATCCATGGCTTCAACGAGATCCTGCCCACCATGAACGACATCTTCATCACGGCAGTGAACGAAAACAAGCAACGATGAAAAAGATCCTCCTGGTCATACAAAGGGAATACCTCACGCGGGTGCGGAAGCGCTCCTTTATCGTGATGACGGTCCTGGGGCCGCTCCTCATGGCCTCGGTCTTCGTGATCCCCATGTACCTGGCCAGCCTTTCCGACGGGGAAAAGAAGGTGGTGAGCGTGCTGGACGAAACCGGTTGGTTCTACGGAAAATTCACCGATACCGAGGAGTATGTGTTCAGCTATACCGTGAAAGACCTGCAGACCGCCAAGGGCGAGATGCTCGAAAACAACGACTATGCCCTGCTGTACATCCCGCGCAGGGAACTGACCGTGCCTTCCTCGGCCATCCTGTTTTCGGCACGGCAGCCCGGGGTCGACATGAAAAGCTATATCCGCAACGTGATGTCGAAAGAGGTGGAAACGCAGAAGCTCAGGATCAACCTCGACGAGATGGAACTCAGCGCGGAGGACAGGGCCAGGGCCATGAAACTGCCCGAGCTGATCAGCACCAGCATCGACCTGAGCACGATCAAGATCGACGAAGCCGGGCAGGAAGCCGAAACCTATACCGAGATCATGATGGCCGTGGCCTTCGTCGCGGGCGTGATCATCTATATGTTCATCTTCATGTTCGGTGCACAGGTGCTCCGGGGGGTGATGGAAGAAAAGACCAGCCGCATCATCGAGGTGATGGTGTCGTCGGTGAAACCATTCCAGCTCATGATGGGAAAGATCGTGGGTATCGCCATGGTGGGGCTGACCCAGTTCCTGCTGTGGATCGTGCTCACCTTCGGGCTGGTGAGCGGGTTCCAGCTGGCCTTTGCCGACCAGATGCCGGGGCCCGAAGTGCGCATGGCAGTCGGGCAGCAGGCCGAAAATATTGATGCAGCCGGAAATGCGGAGATCGCAAGGGTTTTCGAGATCATCAACTCCATACAGTACGATGTGATCCTCATCTCCTTCCTGTTCTTCTTCCTGGGCGGTTACCTGCTGTATGCTTCGCTGTTTGCAGCCGTCGGCTCCGCCGTCGACAGCGAGTCCGACACCCAGCAATTCATGATGCCCATCACCATCCCGCTGATCCTGGGCTTTATCGTGGCCAACATGGCCATCACCGATCCCGACGGGCAGCTGGCGCTATGGTTCTCGATGATCCCCTTCACCTCGCCCATCGTGATGATGGCGCGAATCCCCTTCGGGGTGCCCATAGAGCAGATATGGATCTCTGGCGCCCTGCTCGTCCTGGGCTTCGTCTTCACCACCTGGCTGGCCGCCCGCATCTACCGCACAGGCATCCTCATGTACGGGAAAAAGGTAAGCTACAGGGAACTGTGGAAGTGGATCACCTATAAGCACTGATAAGGCAAAATCAGGCTTCAGGCTTCAGGCTTCAGGCATCTGGTCCCGATTACAGGTTCCCGGGATCGCGGATCCACGAAAAACAATGAAATCGAAGATTTCTGGTTTTTCGGGACATCCGGCATCCAGTATCCAGTATCTGGTATCTGGGTTCAGGCATCAACTTTTTTTTCATACATTTGCCCCCTGATCGATCCCTATGACCATCGACGCCTTCATACCCTGTTTCATCGACCAGTTTTACCCCGATACGGGTTTCAACATGGTGCGGATCCTGCGCAAGCTGGGGCATGAGGTGCATTACAACGAAAACCAGACCTGCTGCGGGCAGATGGCCTTCAACAGCGGCTTCTGGGAGGAGGCCAAGGCCATAGGGGAGAAGTTCATCAAGGATTTTCCCAACAACAGGCCGGTGGTGGGGCCCACGGCATCCTGCACGGGATACGTGAAGAACTATTTCCAGGAGCTCTTTCACAACACCTCCCTGCATATCGAATACAAGCAGCTGCAGAAAAACATTTACGAGTTCACCGATTTCGTGGTGAACAAGCTTGGCGTGACCGATGTGGGGGCCACCTTCATGCACACGGTGACCTATCACGACAGCTGTGCCTCGCTGCGCGAATACCGGCTCAACGACGAGCCGCGCAGGCTGCTGGCAGCGGTGAAAGGACTCACGCTGGTGGAGATGCAAGAGCGCGACGTGTGTTGCGGCTTCGGCGGGACCTTTGCCGTGAAGAATGAGCCCATCTCCACGGCCATGGCCCAGCAGAAAGTCGAAAATGCCATCGCCACGGGCGCCGAATACATCGTTTCCACCGACGCTTCCTGCCTCTTGCACCTGCAGGGATATATCGATAAGCATGGGTTGCCCATCAGGACCATCCACATCGTGGATGTGCTGGCCAGCGGGTGGTGAGGCTGGATGCCGGAGGCCAGATGCAGGATTGTTTGACCCAACTGTTCCGTAACTCGTGCAGGTATCTTTTTCCTCTAAGGCATCCGAGCCCTACATTTTGATCCTGTCGAATAATCGGCCGAAAATGCGTTTTATCGGGTTCAACCTTACCGGATAATAAAAGTCCGACTCAAACCACCCTTTGTCCCTGAAGTAGTTGTAATCCTTGTATTCCTCATTAAGCTCCCTCCTGATCCCGTTCCTCGACATCCTGAAGATCATCAGCTCGAAGAGCGAGGGTGACGGTAATTCCTTTTTGATTAGCTGACTGTAAAAGCGTTCGCTGTGCTTTTTGAGGATCAGGTCATTTTTCTTCTGAACCTTTTCGGGCATTGGTTCGCGGGTCATCAGGCATGAACCCTTCACGCTGTTTCCCAGTGCATTGCCGACGAAATTAAGGTATTTAACGATCCTGTTGCCTCCATAAACACCCTGTACGACAATGTTGGTAAAGGTTTTCCCAAAGAAACGGGGGCGATGGAAAAAGTACCCGAACCTGTCGAGAAACACCTTCATCTGTCCCGAAACTCCAAATGAATAGTTGGGTGTGGCAAAGACAATGCCATCGGACTTTTCGATCTTATCGAATAATAAATCCCGGTCGTCCTTCAACGGGCAGAATTCCTCTCCATTGTTCAGGCAGAGGGAACATCCTGTGCAGATCTGAAGATCGTAATCGGCCAACCGCACGATCTCGAATTCAATATTTCCGAGCAATTGAAGGTTCTCCATTAACTTTTGAACTGCATTGAAAGTGTGCCCTTTTCTCGCACTTCCGATAAACGCTGTTACTTTCATAACCGGTCCTCCTTTTTATGGTCTTCTGCAAGATATGGCCAATACCGCCGAAGCTGTTGCCTATGCCAGGAACCTGGGATTTATCTGATCCTTCCTGCCGGGGATCCACCACCTGTTGCTTGTTGTTTATTGTTCGTAGTTTATTGTTCGTTGCTTGTTGTTTCTTGATGTTGCTCTAACCCCTCTTAACATGCTCCCTGCTTTTCCCGAAACCGGGAATATGACGCTGCTTTCGCCCTGTGCCCTATTTCTTCTTCAGGTTCTTTTCATAGATTTCGATCCAATCGTGAACCTCCATCTTTTTCATAAGTTGTGCGATTAACCCGAAGGGGATATCATTGGGCTTGCGGAAACGGATACAGCTTTTGCCCATGTCGGGATTTTTACCTGTAATATCCCGGTATCCCTCTTTGAACCATTCGAGTAATTCAGGTTTTGCATACATGCCGAAATGATACAGGGCGATGTGGTCCTTCTGGGAAGCGATGCTCATGAACGGCAGGGGCCGGGCCGGGTCGCTGTGATACCCATCAGGGTAAAGGGAATGGGGCACCACGTAACCGATCATGCCGTAACTTATCT
>CAZHYA010000277.1:0-3765 GCA_964536525.1 uncultured Bacteroidales bacterium
ATCCGCATCGGCGAGCAGTTGCTCTTCGAACAATGATTTCAGCACGATGGCTCCTGCACCGAGGTCGGCACATTTCCTGATATTTTCGATGGTGCTGGTGAGTTTCGAACTGCTGACAATGATGGGATTTCTCAGTTCCAATCCCATGTAACGCGTTTTAAGGTCCATATTTCCAGAGTTTGATGGTGATGTTTAACAATATTTAAGATCAGGTTTGAGAAACTTTTCGGGATTGACAAGCCGCTTTTTCATGTATTGCAAAGCCGCTTCCAGGTTGGCCCTGGCTTTTTCGCTGATCCCTTCTCTGAATTCCCATTCGTAACCTTTTATATGAAGTAACAACACATGTGGTTTTTTGTTAAAAAGTTCTTCGCACAACTTTACGATATATCCCGGTGATGCTGCATGCGTCGTGAACGACACCTCCTTTTTCCCGTCAACCTTGCTCAGGCAGAAATCCCCGATATCTTCTTCCGAAGCATCGGCAAAGATCACCAGGTCCTTATCGGCGATGGCATCGGCATCTTCAATGTTGAGCTGGTAGTTGCTGTCGAAGGAAAAATCGTGCAAACCTTCGACGGCAACCCATTCGCGGATCCTGTTCACAAAAGCATTCCCAAGTCCATCATCCTGTCTCCCGGGATTCCCGTATCCGTAAATCAGTATATTCAACTGCTTCTATGTCCTTTTTTTATCGATCAGGTTGTTGGATGCATCATACAACGACACTTCGAGCGGCATCTTTCCCAGTGCGTGGGTGGCACAGCTCAGGCATGGATCATAGGCCCTGATGGCCACTTCAACGGCATTCATCATTGGTTCGGTGATCTCGGTATGACCGTTCATCCAGCTTTTCGCCACCATGTTCACCGACTGGTTCATGGGTTCGTTGTTGTTGGTGGTTGAAACGATCAGGTTGGCCATGGTGATCTGGTCATTCTCGTTGATCCTGTAATGATGGAAGAGTGTTCCGCGCGGGGCTTCGATCAGGCCAACCCCTTCGGATTGCTTTGTGCCCTTTGTGGTCAGCTCGCCCTGCATCAGGTCGGGATCGTTCAGCAGATCCTTGATCATCTCGGCAGAGTGAAGGGTCTCGATCAGCCTTGCATAATGGTAATGCATGCAATGGTTGTTGGGCTTTCCGTTGGTGAGTGCCTTAAACTCTTCGAACTCTTTCTGTGCCAGCGGCGAGGGGATAAAGTCGCAGGTGTTCAGCCTCGCCAGCGGGCCAACCCGGTACCAACCCTTTTCCTTTCCAAGATGCTTCAGGTAGGGGAATTTCATGTAGCTCCACGAGCGCACCTCTTCTTCGATATAGTCGTTATAGTTTTGATAATCGACATCGTCGAGGATCTTATTCCCCTGGCTGTCAACGGCCCTCAGCACCCCGTGGTACAGGTCGAGTGCGCCGTCCTTGCGCACCAGGCTGAGGTGGTTTGAATCGAACTGGGCGAAATTGTCGATGAAATCCTTATTCTGTTTGTAATAGCCCTTGAAAAAGTCGAGCGCTCCCTGCGACCAGGCGATCATATGGTCGATATTGAGAGGGTCGGGGCCGTTTAGGAACGATTCCCTGTCTTCAACGCTCAAATGCTTGTTGATCCCTCCGGGGATGGCCCCGGTGCCATGGATCTTTTTCCCTGCGGTGGCGCGGATGACTTCCTGCCCGTATTTGCGCATCATCACCCCCTGCACGGCCAGGTCCTTGTGCATCAGGGCTACCCCGATCACGTTCCTGATGGCCGGGTCGCCATCGATGCCGAAGAGCAGGTCGGGCGAAACGAGGTGGAAGAAGTGCAGCGCATGCGACTGGAACATTTGTCCGTAGTGCATGAGACGGCGCATCTTTTCACCGGTGGGGGTAAGCCCTTCACCGGTGCCGGCGCCTACGATCACGTCGAGGGCCTTGGCGGCAGCAAGGTGGTGGCTCACCGGGCATATCCCGCAAAGGCGCTGCACCAGCACCGGGGCTTCCCAGTAAGGCCTGCCCTGTACAAAGCGCTCAAAACCTCTGAATTCGACGATATGAAGCCTCGACTGCGCCACATTGTTCTGGTCGTCAAGGTGTACTGTAACTTTCCCGTGCCCTTCGACACGGGTTACCGGTTCTATGGTTATTTTTTGTGCCATACTAAGGTCTCCTTTTTAATCAAATTTTACTACTTCGTAGGGTAACTTCAACTCATCGCCCGTAACGAGGGCCACCAGCGCATTCCATATCAGGTCGGCCCTTGGCGGACATCCCGGCAGGTAATAGTCGATCTTCACGATCTCGTGGCAGGGATAAACCTTGTCGAGGATCATCGGCAATTCGTCGTCGTTCGGAAGTATCTGTTCCTTGTTCAATCCCACGGTAGGGCCGTCGAGATATGCTTCCCTCAGGCACTCCTCAACAGGAATGCCGTTCCGCAATGCAGGAAGGCCTCCCATAATGGCACATTCGCCAAGGGAAACAAGAATTTTGCAATTCTTCCTGAAGTCTTTCAGGACATGAACATTCTCGCTGTTGCAGCATCCCCCCTCGATGAGGCCGATATCGCACTGTTTTGTAAATGTCTTGATGTCGTCAATGGGAGATTTATTGAATTCAACCAACTCGATCAGTTCAAGGATCCTCTCGTCGATATCGAGTAAGGACATATGACAACCGAAACAGCCGGCCAGCGATGTTGTTGCTACTACTGGTTTGCTCATTATCTGGTCTCCTTATTTTTATTTGTTTTCAATTTCGCTACCGATAGGCGTCTTGTCGTACTTGCGCTCGCCGATAGGTGAATAATAACCCCGTTCCTTCTTGAGGATGGCGCCGACCGGACAGATGTCCATGGCTTCCTGTGCTTCTGCTTCGGTGAGCTGTGAAGCCAGTTCTGTGTCGATCTCCACATGCAGGTGTTCGCCTCCCCTTCCGCTCAGGGCAAAGACGTGCTTACCATCCTTGAGTATGCTGCGCACGCAACGTTTGCACAAGATGCAACGGTTCCTGTCGTGATAGATATACCTGCTGTCGGCATTCACCCCCTTGATGGGAAATTCGTACGGGAAGCGTGGCACCATCATCTGGTACTTGTATCCCAGTGCCTGCAGTTCGCAGTTGCCGCTCTTCTCACAGGCCGGGCAGAAATGGTTACCGGCCACGAACATGACCTCCACGATGGCCCTGCGCAATTCTTCCAGTTCGGGTACGTTACTTTCGATGTTCATGCCATCGGCAACGGGAGTGCTGCACGCCGTCATGTTACGGCCGTTGACCTTCACATCGCAAATCCGGCAGGAGCCGGCAGGCTTTACGCCTTCAACATGACAAAGTGACGGAATATATATGCCGTTATCCTTCGCCGCATCGATAATGGACTTACCGGGCTCGGTCCAGCATTCTTTACCGTCGATGATTATTTTGATTTTTTCGCTCATATCATTTAGGTCTTTTCAGATTCTTGTTGTTTAATGTTAATGTACATTGGGAACCCTGCCCACATATTTGCACGATTCCGCCACGGCTTTATCCATGTCGAATTCGGAGATGTAATCATCATCAGTCTTCACGAGCGCTTCATACAGCGGCCGGAAGTTTTCGATGGTGGTCAGGATGGGGTTGGCGGCTGTTTGCCCGAGGCCGCAACGGTTGGCCTGTTTCATGTATTTCCCCCAGCTGTAGAGCTCGTTGATATCTTTCATGGTGCCGAAGCCGTTGAGCAGCCTGATGAGCTTGTTCTTAAGGATCACGGTGAGCGAACGGCAGGGCGCGCAGGAGCTGCACGCCTGGTC
>CAZHYA010000278.1:0-3762 GCA_964536525.1 uncultured Bacteroidales bacterium
GCCATCAGGATCACCGATGGCCGCTTCGAGGTTGACCCCATTAAATGCGAGGGGTGCGGCTATTGTGCCAGGATATGCCCCGAGAAAGCAATCAGCAACAGGACCGTCAGGTCCGGCAGATATTTCATATCCGCCATCCGTACCGGAACCACGATGGTGCATGCCCGGCTCTCGATAGGGGCATCCAACTCCGGCAAGCTGGTGGCCACCGTCAAGGAAACGGCCCGCATGCAGGCAACCAAACGGGGTGTGGACATCATCCTGGTAGATGGCTCTCCCGGTACGGGCTGCCCGGTGATCTCATCCCTGGCAGGAGCTTCATATGTCGTGTTTGTCACGGAACCCACAATCTCGGGCTTCCACGACCTCAGGCGGGTTGCCAAACTGACGGCCGGCTTTAAGATCCCTGCCGGATGTATCATCAACAAATCGGACCTGAACCCGGAAATGACAAAAGGGATAAGATCATTCCTCGGGGATAACGGAATAAGTCTGCTGGGAGAGGTTCCTTACGATGCAAGCTTCAGCAAGGCCATTACCATGGGCAAGACGGTGATGGAGTGCGAAAATGGCCGGTTGGCGGGTATCATCAATGGATGCTGGGAAAACATTATGCAAATTATTTAACCAATAAGAATAATTATGAGAATAGCATTTACAACAAAAGGTGATCAGTGGGATTCAAAGATGGATCCCCGTTTCGGCAGGGCCGCCTATCTGCTGGTGTACGATGAAGAGAATGACAGTATGGAAGCATACGATAACAAGTCGAGGGCCGATGAACACGGGGTAGGACCGGGAACGGCCAGGGTGCTCTTCGACATGAAAGCGGAGGTACTGGTCACGGGTAACGGCCCCGGAGGGAATGCTGCCTCCGTGTTGGAGCGTGCAGGAGTCAGGATATACACCGGAGCCGGCCACATGCGTGTTAAGGAAGCTTATGAAAATTATAAAAACAACATGTTAACTAAATTCAATTAGCCTTATGATCAAAACAGATGTATTGGTGATCGGGAGCAGCGCAGCCGGGCTTGTCGCTGCCACCACAGGAAAAAAACTAAATCCCGCCAAGAAATTCCTGGTTATTTCATCCATGCCCGTGATTCTGATCCCATGCGGCATCCCGTATATCTTCGGGACGGTTGGCAATACCGATAACGATATCCTGCCGGTCGACAAAATGTATTCGGCAACAGGGGTGGATGCCAGGCATGATGAAGCTGTTTCCATCGATCGCGAAAAGAAAATCGTAACACTCAAGTCGGGTGAAAAGGCCAGCTATGAAAAGCTGGTCATTGCCACCGGATCAACTCCTTACAAACCCGACTGGCTGGAAGGTGCCGACCTCGAACAGGTATTCCTGGTGCCCAAAAACAAGGTGTACCTCGACGAAATGCAGAAAAAGCTGGAATGTTGCACGAAGATCATCATCATTGGGGCCGGATTCATCGGGGTTGAGGTTTCAGATGAGCTTCACAAGGCAGGGAAGGAGGTTATCCTTGTCGAAAAACTGCCCAATATCCTTGGACTGGCATTCGACAGCGACATCTCCAGCCGGGCCGAAAATATCCTGAAGGAGAGGGGCGTCGAGGTGATCACGGGCGTAGGCGTGAAACGGATCACGGGGAATGGTAAAGCCGGAGGCGTGGAACTCGAGGACGGAAGAAAATTGGATGCCGAAGCCGTGATCCTGTCCATGGGTTATAAACCAAATACGGAATTGGCAGCCCGTTCGGGCCTCGAGATCAGCAAAATGGGTTTCATCAAGGTGGATGAATACATGCGTACGGAAGATACTGATGTTTTTGCCATTGGCGACTGCGCGGAAAAGCGCGACTTCTTCACAAGGAAACCCAGCGGGGTGATGCTGGCCTCAACGGCATGCGCCGAAGCCCGCATTGCAGGCATGAACCTTTATAAGCTGTCGGCCATCAAGACTTTTGGCGGGACCTTGTCGATCTTCTCCACGGCCCTCGGCGATACCGGCTTTGGTGTGGCAGGGATGACTGAAAAAGTAGCCGCTAAGGAAGGGTTTGACTATGTGACCGGTATCTTCGAAGGTATCGACAGGCATCCCGGCGGATTCAAAGATACGCATAAGCAGTATGTGAAACTCCTGGTAGGCCGCGATTCGGGCATGATCCTGGGCGGAGAGGTCTCCGGAGGTTTGTCGATTGGTGAGTTGACCAACACCATCGGGCTGATCATCGAAAACAAGCTGACGGTAAATTCACTGCTCACGGCACAGATCGGCACACACCCTCTGCTGACAGCCTCCCCGGCCGGGTATCCGCTCATAAAGGCGGCTGAATCGGCATACGGGAAGATCCTTTCACATGAGTAAAGATTGAAAACAGCCTTATGAAAAAGAAAGTTAAAATAGGGATCATCATCTGCGACCGCTACCGCGATTGTGCAGGAGGAAAGTGCTTCAGGGCATTACGGGAACGTGAAGGTGCCTTCAGCATATACGACGAAGATACCGATGTCGGGATTGTCGGCTATACTTCCTGTGGCGGGTGCCCGGGAGGGAATATCGAATATGCGCCTGCAGAGATGATCAAAAACGGAGCAGAAGTGGTCCACCTGGCAACAGGCTTCCTGGTCGGCTATCCGCCTTGTCCATACATCAGCCATTTTAAGGATTTTATTGAAAGCAGGTACGGGCTGAAGGTTGTGGTTGGTACGCACCCCATCCCTGAGAAATACCTTATCACGCATACCCAGCTGAATACATGGGCGGGCGCAGAATGGGGCCCCTTGCTGGAAGCCACCATGGCCGACAGGGAAACGCGCCTGGCTTATGACTGACAAGGAGACAATGGAGGCAAAAGTCCCGGGAATGGGGCGATTTTTATGATATCAGGCGCTAATGGCCGCGCTTGACGTTAGCTTTTCTTGTCGTCCCTTTCCCTGAAAAGGTCCATGATCTCGTTGAGTTTGTTCATCTTTCCGAGAAAGAAAAGAATGTCGTTTTTCTGCAGGACAAAGCTTCTGCCGGGCCGGGAATTCACTTCCCCCGCGCGGCTGACGGCGAGCAGGTTAATTCCTTCCCTTCCTGTGATTTTTAATTCACCGATAGACTTACCGGCGGCGGCCGAATTATGACAAACGTGCACACTGTGGATCTCCACCTCAGGCACTTTACCGGTTAACGGCACCAGTGGGGCTTCTTTCACTGAGATCGAACGGAACATCTGGTAACCGTCGGACCTTATCCTGTCAACAAATTTCTCAATGTCTTCGTGCGGGATGAGATATTTTGTCAGAACCCTGGTGAAGATCTCCACGGAGGTTTCAAACTCCTCAGGGATCACCTCATCGGCTCCGAGTTTATAAAGGTCGTCTATATCGCTTACAAAACGTGTCCGGATGATGATGTGGATCTGTGGGTTCAGCCTCCTGGCAGCCTTGATGATCCGTTTGCTGTCGCCTAACATAGGGATGGTGCTTACCAGGATCAAAGCCTCTTCTGCATTGGCATGGGTGAGGATCTCCTCTTCGCCGGCATCGCCGAAATGGATGATCTCACCGTTTTTTCTCTCTGTAAGCACGGTGTCGGGATTGATATCGATGATGATATAGGGTATGCCGGCATAGCGTGCGGCATGGGCCACGTTACGTCCGTTAAGCCCGTATCCGACGATGATCAGGTGATCTTTTATTTTCCCGATGGTACTTTCGGGACGCGGCACAAGGCCGTGCTTAAGGAATGCCGGAAGAGGCCACTTGGTGGTGAGGTCGGCAAAACGCGTGGCAAGC
>CAZHYA010000279.1:0-3755 GCA_964536525.1 uncultured Bacteroidales bacterium
TCGAAGTTGAATTCAGGGAGGCCAGGGAAGGGATCGGCCAACTTCCGGGAAGGACCAGGCTGGCCGTGCTCGTGGCTTACCATTATTACCTTCAGCTGCTGAGGAATATCAGGAACAAACCCGCCGATACCATCATGAAGGAAGGGATCAGGGTGAGCAACCCGAGAAAGTTTATCCTGCTTTTCAAGTCAGCCGTCATATACAAGCTGAGGCTGAACCAAACATAAAAGGGCTCCCCTGAGCCACCGATAGCCACTGAATGAGCACGCGATCAGAAATAGCACGGATGATGAACCTTAACAGCCGGAAGGTGGCCAGGTTTATCGTGATCTTTTACGTGATCGGGCTGGCCGGCTTCATGATACCGCCCACGCAGGAGTTTTTCATCATGCTCACCAAATGGGCCCTGCTGCTGAACTTCGTGCTCCTGCTGTGGTTCCATGAAAGCAGGCTGGGGGCCCCGGCCATCATCATTTTCAGCATCATCGCGCTTTCAGGCTATGCCGTCGAGGTGGCCGGTGTGGAAAGCGGCATGATCTTCGGCACATACACCTACGGCAACGGCCTGGGGATCAAGCTTTTCGAAACACCCCTACTGATCGGCATCAACTGGCTGATGCTCTCTTACTGCTTCGCCTCGGTGCTGCAACCCCTCAAGGCAGCATTGCCGCTGAATGCCCTGCTGGCTTCGGCAGGGATGGTGGCCTACGACCTGGTGATGGAACAAACGGCGCCCCTGCTCGACCTGTGGTCGTGGGAGGACGGTATCGTCCCGCTGCGCAACTACCTGGCATGGTTCGTGATCGCCCTCATCTTCCAGTCCATGCTGGTATTTTCGAAAATAAACATGAAGAACCCGCTGGCAAAGGTCCTGCTGATCAGCCAGTTTGCATTCTTTGCATTATTGCTGGCATATAAGTATATTGCGCTATGATCATCAGGGCCAGGCATCATCCGTTCATCTCCCCCTTCTTCACCCGCTACGGGCGGCACCGGATAAAAAGGCATTTCCACCGCGTGGTCGTCAGCGGTGATTATACCGAGAAGAACCTCCCCATCCTGCTGGTGGCCAACCATATGAGCTGGTGGGACGGGTTCTGGCTCAATGAGCTGAATGCAAAGGTCTTTGGCCGGAAATTCCATTTCATGATGCTCGAAGAACAGTTGCGCAGGCACTGGTATTTCAGGTACACCGGCGGGTTTTCGGTAAGGAAGGGCACGCGCAGCGTGATGGAAAGCCTGGCCTACGCCGCCGGACTGCTTTCCGACCCCCGCAACCTGGTGATGATGTTCCCCCAGGGGGAGATCCAAAGCCTGTACACCGGAGATTTTCGTTTCGGGAAAGGGATCGGGCACATCCTCCGGAAAGTATCCGGTGAGGTCCAAATCATCTTCGTGGCCAACCTGGTGGAATACCTTTCCAATCCCCGGCCAAGCCTTTTTACCTACATGAAGGAATATGATGTGAAAACCAACGATATTCATGAGATGCAGGCCGCTTACAACGAATTTTTCGGCTCCTGCCTGCAGCGGAACCGTCAAATAAAGGAAATATGATCACGGTCCTTGGCATCATCGCAATAACTTTCGCATTGCTGCAGCTGGCAGTATCGCTCATCAATGTCATTTTCAGGGAAAGGATGAAGGGCAGTGTCCCGGGCCGTGCCCTGGTGTCGGTGCTCATCCCGGCCCGCAACGAAGAAGCGCATATCGCCACCATCGTGGAGGATGTGCTTTCGCAGGAGCACCATGAGTTCGAGCTGATCGTGTGCGACGACCAGAGCGGTGACCGCACGGCCGCCATCGTGGAGAGCTATGCCGCCCGCGACAGGCGTGTGAAGCTGATCCGCGCCGGTGACCTGCCCGAAGGATGGCTGGGCAAGAACCATGCCTGCCACGCGCTCGCCATGCAGGCCAGCGGGGAATATTTCCTTTTCCTGGATGCCGACGTGCGCATCGGGGGCGACATCATCGGGCAGGCGATCGCCTATGCCGAAAAACGCAGCCTCTCGCTCATCTCCATCTTCCCGAAACAGATCATGAAAAGCTTCGGCGAGCGGATCAGCGTGCCGGTGATGAACCATATCCTGCTCACCCTCCTGCCCCTCATCCTGGTGAGGACCTCCCCACGCCCTTCCCTCGCGGCAGCCAACGGACAGTTCATGTTCTTCAGGGCACAGGATTACAGGAAACTGTTGCCACACGAATCCATGAAGGGCCACAGGGTGGAAGATATAGCCATCGCAAGGCATTACAAGGCCGGCGGACTGAAAATTTCCTGCCAGACGGGCGACGAACGGATCAGTTGCAGGATGTACAGGGGTTTTCGCGAAGCCATGCACGGCTTCTCAAAAAATATTTTCGAATATTTCGGGGGTTCGCCCGTCCCGGCATGGCTCTTCTGGGCCGTCACCACCGCGGGCGTCGTGTTCGTTATCACGGGCCTCCTCCTGCCATGGCTTATCATTTATCTCGGGGCAGTCCTGCTGACCAGGATATTCGTTTCGCTCTCCAGCAGGCAGAACATCGCCCTGAACATCATCCTGTTCGTATTCCAGCAGCTGGCCATGGGCCTTTTCATGGCCGTGGCATCGCTGAATGCGGCCGGGAGGGGATACCGGTGGAAAGGAAGGAAAGTATGAACATGTCACCATGCAAGATGTTAATCGTTAAAAGAAAAATATATGAGTAAAAGCGTGATCATCGCCGGAGCCGGGATCGGCGGGCTGGCCACGGCCATGCGCCTGGCAAGCCGCGGCTACCGGGTACACATCATCGAAAAGAACGCACAGGCCGGGGGCCGCATGAACCAGGTAAAAAAGGACGGGTTCACCTTCGACACGGGCACCAGCTTCTTCAGCATGTCGTACGAGTTCGAGGCCTTTGCCAGGGAGTGCAGCATCGACCTGCCCTTCGAATACGTGGAGCTTGACCCCCTGTACGCCGTGAATTTCAGCGGCAGCCCCAAAACGTACCTGCTCCACAAGGACATCGGCAAGCTGGCAAAACAATTCGAGGAGCAGGAGCCCGACTTCGGGGAAAAGATGGAAAAGTACCTCGAAAAGTGCGGCAGGCTGTTTCACGACACCATCGACGTGGTGGTGAAACAGAACTTCGACTCCATGGTCTCCTACATCAGGTCGCTGATGCAGGTGAACCCGGCCCACCTGCCGGTGCTTGCCAGGAAGTTCAACAAGCAGGTGAACCGCTATTTCGACTCGGTGGATGCCAGGCGCATCATCTCCCTGGTGGCCTTCTTCCTGGGCCGTACACCTTTCGATACCCCGGCCATCTACACCCTGCTGTCGTACACCGAATTCAGGCACGACGGGTATTATAATGTTAAGGGGGGCATGTACAGGGTGGTGGAAGGCCTGGTCAGGGAGCTGGAGAAGAAGGGCGTGCAGTTTACCTACAACACGGAGATCGTCGACTTTGAGGGCGATGGCGGCAGACTGCTTGCGCTGGTCGACAGGCAGGGGAAGAAGTGGGAGGCCGATATCTTCGTGGCCAATGCCGATGCGGCGGTGTTCAGGGGCAGTGTGCTCCGGCGGCGTGCCTATTCGGTGAAGAAGCTCGACCGCAAGGAGTGGACCATGGGTTACCTCACCATCTACCTGGGGCTGAAGGGCAAGCTGACCAACATCCACCACCATAATTATTTCCTGGGCGAAAATTTCGACGAATATGCGCGGGGGGTGCAGAAGGATCCAGGCACCCTTCAAAAGCCATATTATTACGTCAACGTGCTTTCG
>CAZHYA010000280.1:0-3332 GCA_964536525.1 uncultured Bacteroidales bacterium
GTGCACATCCCAGAAATCGACTTTCAGCGCGTGGTTCAGCACTTCCGACACGCCGGCTTGTTTGCTGCTGACCACCGGCCCATTCGAGCGCATGGCCTCGAGGGGCA
Source organism: uncultured Bacteroidales bacterium (assembly GCA_964536525.1). GTDB lineage: Bacteria > Bacteroidota > Bacteroidia > Bacteroidales > B18-G4 > B18-G4. The sequence continues at coordinate 108 of CAZHYA010000280.1, forward strand.
CGATGCCGAAGGGTTCCGACACCGAAGGCATCACGAACACATCGCTGAGCCCGAACATATGGTCCACGTCGCCGCCCTTGAGGAAGCCGGTGAAGTGGAAACGGTCGCCCATGCCGAGCTCTGCCACGCGCCGTATGATCTTATGGAGCATGTCGCCGCTGCCGGCCATGACAAAGCGTACATTGTCGTCCTTGTTCAGCACCTTCCTGGCGGCTTCAACGAAGTAGTCGGGGCCTTTCTGGAAGGTGATCCTCCCCAGGAAGGTCACCACCTTCTCTTTGACGTTGCGCCGGTAATGCTGGTCGGGCTTGTCGCTGGGTTCTACTGCATTGTATACGGTAAATACCTTGTCGGGGTCGATGCCGTAACGGTCGATCACAATGTTGCGGGTGAGGTTGCTCACGGCGATCACCCTGTCGGCCTCTTCCATGCCGCGGCGTTCGAGGTCGTAAACGTTCTGGTTCACGTTCTCTCCCGAACGGTCGAACTCGGTAGCATGCATGTGCACCACCAGCGGCTTTCCGCTGACGCTCTTCGCCGCAACGCCGGCCGCATAGGTGAGCCAGTCGTGGGCATGGATCACGTCGAAGTCGGTGGTGGCCGCTATGGCCGAGGCGATGAGGGCATAACGCTTCACCTCATCCATCAGGTCGGTGCCATATTTCCCCGAGAATTCGAACTTCTTCGCCAGCACGGCATCATAGCTGGTGGCCGACTCCAGTTCCTTTGCCTCCATGATCCTCCTGAACTCTTCAGGCCCCACATAGGGGATCAGGTTAGAGCCGATCTCCATGTAGGTGATGCGTTGCCAGTATTCTTCGTACTTCTTGTCGCGAAAGTCCACCGTGATGTCACTGGCGTTGATGAGCCTCACGGCTTCCTGGTTCTCGTCGCCATAGGCCTTCGGAACCACGAAGAGCACTTCCACCCCGTGTTTCATCAGGCCCTTGGTCATCCCGAAGCAGGCTGTGCCAAGGCCCCCTGTGATATGCGGGGGAAATTCCCATCCGAACATTAATACTCTCATCTGACGATCCGTATTTTGATGGTTATCATTTCTTTTTCCTGTTATACTTTTTGATCAGGTCGTGGGTGCGGAGCAGCTCTGCCACGCTCCATGCCTGCGATATCGCCCCTCCGGGCAGGTGGGGCGGGTCGCCGTCGTACACCTCCGACACGCTGCCGATCCCTGCTTCCTTCATCACAGGTTCAAATCCCATATAGAGTCCGTTGATGTAATCCACGCCTTCCTTTCCATAGATCCTGAGGTAAGCCTCGGCATAGTGGCCAAAAAGCCACGGCCAAACCGTACCCTGGTGATAGGCCCTGTCGCGTTCGGCCTGGTTACCCGCGTAAATGCCTCGGTAATCCTTGTTTTTGGGCGAAAGGGTCCTGAGCCCCCTGGGCGTCAGCAGCTCCTTGCGCACCACCTCGATGATGCCCATGGCCACCTCCTCATCGATGGCCCGGTAAGGCAGCGATGCGGCGATCACCTGGTTGGGCCGTACCGACCAGTCGGGGCCTTCCTCGCCCACATAGTCGGCAAGGTAGCGGCGTTTCTTGTCCCAGAAGGTCTTCATGAAAGCATCAGGGATCATTTCGGCAACGGGCTTCCACCGGCGGGTGAATTTGTCGTCGCCCGCCGCAGCGGCCAGCTCCAGGCCGAACATGATGGCATTATACCATAGTGCGTTGATCTCCACGGGGAGCCCGATACGCGGCGTCACAGCCTTGCCGTCGACCATCGCATCCATCCAGGTGAGGGCATAGCCCTGCTCGCCGGCCCATATGAGTCCGTCGTCCTGCATGTGTATTCCGAAAGAAGTGCCCTTACGGTAGCCGTCGAGGATCATCTTCATCTTGCGGCCGTATGTTTCCCAGAGCTCTTTCTTTTCCTTCGTATATTCGGCATATTGCTGCAGCGCCCAGAAGAACCACAGCGGGGCATCGACAGAGTTATAGGCCGAGTCGCTGCCCTGCCCGATGTTGGGGAACAGCGGCCCTTTGAGGTCGGCCAGCATAGTGTCGATCACTGCCTTGCAGGTCTTGGGATCATCGTTGACGAGGGTGAGGCCCGGGAGGGCGATAAAGGTGTCGCGGCCCCAGCGGCCAAACCACGGGAAGCCGGCTACGACCCAGGTCTTGCCACCGCGCCTGGTGATGAACTGTTCGGCGGAGTTGAGCAGGCAGTTCCCGAAGTTGTTGCGTGGGATCCGCTTGTTCACCTCAGCCGTGTAGGCCCGCTTGATGCCAGCCGGGTTCACCTCCGAGGTGCCGGCACAGAAGATGATGCTCTCTCCCTTCTTGATGTCGACCTCGAAAAACCCCGGGACGAAAAGATCTTCCTGGTAGTCGTAGCCCCGCTCCTGCTCCTCCTGGTATTCGATATTGTAATACCATGATGGCACATGGGTGTATTCCACCTTTTTAGAAAACTGCATGTAGAGCGGCGTATAGCCGTTATAGAGGCGCATGCGGATGCCGTTGGGCACCTTGGCGTGCTTGTCGTTCACATCGAAATTGGCTTTCGACAGCCGGTGCACGTTCCTGAAGGAAAGGTAGGGCCTGAAGCGAAGCTTCGTAGGCGAATGGGCTTCGAGCAAAGTGTACTTGATCATCATCCTGTCGCTGGCCTCCACAAAGATCATCTCCTTGTAGAGCACCACGCCACCCACACGGTAGGTCATGTTGGGGATGGGCTCGGCGCTGAACTCGCGCATGTACTTGTGACCGCCGGGGCTGTATACGCCGCCGGGGAATTTATGGATGCCCAGGTTAAAGCTGGCATCATGCTGGATCACCACCTCGTCGAGGTTCGATAGCAGCACGTGGTTCTCATTGTCGATGCCGGGTTGCGGAGCGATCAGCAACCCATGGTATTTCCTGGTGTTGCAACCGATAATGGTGCGGCTGGAGTAGGCACCTGCCCGGTTCGCCCTTATCAGTTCCCTCCTGAGGGAAAATCCAAGGTTGATCAACTGGTTTTTTTCAAATTCGATATAGCTCATTTCTCAAACAATTGCCTGATTTTGACGTGGTAGGGGGTTGCAAAATTATGCTTTTTTTATCTGGTATAAATAAATATTAAGTTTAATTAACATAAAATTAATAAATTGGCCTCCCCTATCAGCAATGATACGAAAAAAACATCCAAACACAAAAATAAGGATCATGATAAGATACAACTTTCCGGCATTATTTGTTCTTTTTATCCTCATAAATTTT
>CAZHYA010000280.1:3382-3749 GCA_964536525.1 uncultured Bacteroidales bacterium
GTCGCATGCCCAGGAAAAAAAGCCCCTCAGCCATGACGATTACGACGAATGGAACGATCTCACAAAACCCCTGGTCAGCGACGACGGAACGCTGGTCGGCTATGAGGTCAACCCGCAGGAGGGCGACGGCCATCTGTGGCTCCACGACCTGCAACAGGACAGGAAGCAGGGTTTTGCCCGGGGTGGCGACGCGGTCTTCTCCCCTGCGGGCGCGTTTATGGCCTTCAGGATCAGTCCGCAGTACGACAGCGTACGGCAGGCCAAACTCGACGGTAAGAAGAAGGACGACCTGCCGCAGGATTCGCTGGGGATCTGGCTTACCGGCCCCGACAGCCTGATCAGGTTCCCGCAACTGAAATCCTTCAAG
>CAZHYA010000281.1:0-2138 GCA_964536525.1 uncultured Bacteroidales bacterium
ATTAGGCCTGCCGCTAGCGTTCATCCTGAGCCAGGATCAAACTCTTCATTGTAAAAAGTCTGTAAAATGTTCTCAAGATCTGTTAAACTCTCAATTAAAATTGAGGGATATTTGCTACTTCTTTAGGCTGATTTCAATATTTTCAAAGAACTTTCTCTTCTCTATAAATAAAAGGGACTGCAAAAGTAATACATTTTTGTGAAACAACAAAAATATTTAATATTTTTTTTGCCTTTTCCCCTCACTTTTTTAAAGAACGTTCGCTCGAAAGCGGCTGCAAAGATAGAAACATTAATTTTAATAAAACAAGGAAAATATTAATTAAAATGAATGTTTTTTTTAAGGGGTTGATCCCCCGTTATTTACGCATAGTTTTTTTTGCAGATTATCGCGTAAATGTCCACTCGCCGTCCTTCGACAGCGGATCGTGGTATGTATACGCATCCTCCGAAAAAAGTTTCAATTCTTCAGGATCCTTTATCCTTTTCTCAATCACATACCTGGCCATCATCCCCCTGGCCTTCTTGCCATACATACTCATGAACCTGTATTCGCCATTCCTGTACTCCCTGAACACAGGGGTGATGACCCTTAACCCGGCACCTTTCCATTCAACTGCCTTGCTGTATTCGGCCGAAGCCAGGTTAAGCAATATCCCACTGCCTTCAGCAGCAGCCAGCGCCTTGAGATGCGAAGTGATCTTTTCCGACCAGTACGCATAAAGGTCATTGAAGCCCGCGCCGCTTAAACGGGTTCCCATATCCAGGCGGTAAGGCATGATCATGTCGAGCGGACGAAGAATACCGTAAAGCCCGCTGAGTATCCGCAAATGATCCTGCGCCCACAATAAGTCACTCTCCGAAAAGCTGCCCGCATCTAATCCATGGTATACATCTCCATTGTAAGCGAGAATGGCTTGCTTTGCTTCGGGAAATTTGTCCGACAAACGCCATTGCTGGTACCTGTCGTGGTTGAGATAGGCCAGCCTTGACGAAATGCCCATCAGTTTTCCCAGCAGGGTTGCGGAATAGGTTCTTAGCAATCCTGCCAGAACTGCAGCTTCTTTGCCTGATTCCGGAACAGTCTTCAGGGCCCCGGGCCCGGGCTTGCCGAAATCCATTGTCTTGGCGGGTGAGAGAATAATGATCATCGTTTTTTTATCGTTTGTTTACTGAAGTGAAATGATGCTAAGCAATGTTCTCTATACAATAATATATAATAGCGAAATTGGGTCAAGGGATGCCTGCCGGTGCTGATGCTTACCAGCCGGGACCAAATGGCTGGTAGAAGGGGTTGTAAGTCCCTCCACGCCATGGATTGTTACCCTGGTAGATCTCAGCGCCCACATCGATGGTCGTATTCTTGCCAGGCATCAGGCGAAGGTTCATCATCAAGCCCTTGCCGTCGTAACCAGGTCTGTAGATGTTTTCAGGATCTTCATGCCCGATGGAGAACTCCTTGTAGGCTGTGCCGCTGAGGATAACCCCCGGACTGATCAGGAAATCGCCGCCCACGTATAGCATGCCCTGGGTGATGTTACCGCTGTATCGGCCGAATCCATAAGGAGAATAGACCAGGGTATTGCCATATTCCGTGTTGCTGACGCTCATGCCGCCCCGAAGGTTCAGTCGTTTGCCAACACGGTAACTGATCGTGGGCGAAACCATGGTCGAAAAGGCATGCCCCTTGTTGAAATCGGTTGAAAAGGATGTTCCGAGCTGTACGCCAACATCCGGTTTACCGGTATCCCGGCTGCTCCCTGAAGGCATTATTGCATCAGTGCCGGCCCTGGAATAGAATGGATTATTATTATTGTACAGGCTGCCCGGATAGAAAGGACCCTCCTGCGCGTAAAGCGCAGGCAGTACCCAAAGGCTCAAGAGCAACAACAATATCCTTTTCATGCCACTAAGATAATGTTTTTCTTCTGAATTGGCGGTATGTTAATGTGATCCGCCAGTATGACAATGCAAATTTTATGCCTTGTTTTCGCAAAGCATATATATGGTCTGTTTTTCTGAGATATCCATCCTGATGATCCCCAGAAGGATAAAGTTGACCAGTATCCTTTCGGCCATGAAACGGGGAATGCCGGCGATCCTCATTCCCACAAGGGAATCGTGATTGTCGCTGACGAG
>CAZHYA010000281.1:2148-3735 GCA_964536525.1 uncultured Bacteroidales bacterium
GCCCTACAACGTCGGCATGGACGCGGCGATCCTCATGAACCCCGAAAGGGTGATAAAACCATTATCCTGGAGGTAATGCATGAGCAGCTCTTCCTGTTCGCGGTAACGGATCTTTACTGCGCTGCCCTGCTTCCGGTGTTTCCATACCTGCAGAAGTACCCTGTTGGCAAGCAGGTTCTGGTCGGCAACCCTCACAAATACCTTGTAATTACCATCCTTGTCGGGGGCATAGTGAGGCTTCAGGCTGCTCTTTTCCACGGTGATCTCAAGCACAAGCTTTCCGTCGATGGTCCATTCCCTGGTGCTGAATTTCACCTCAGGCCTGCAATACATGCTCGCAGCGCCTTCCACCATGAAATACTCCTCATCAGACCTGATGCCGGCGATCATGCCGTTGTCTTTCACCCCCACAAGCAATTTACCACCGTCGGTGTTGGCAAAGGCTACCAGCGTTCTTGCGATCTTCCTTGAATCGGAGATCTCGAACTTGAAATCAAGTTGCTGGCCTTCGCCCCTTACGATCAGGTTTTTAATATGGGAACTCACGGCATGGGATGGTTAAGAATATCCGTTATTGTATCCCGCGACCGGAATCAGAGAAAATAGAAATTGTCCTTGGCCGTGGTCTTTTCGCAATACTGACACTGTAATTTGATCTCTTCCTTGTCGATCACCCTGAAGTGCGGAATAACATCTTCGTGATTGGTGATGCAGTTGGGATTCACGCATTTAACAAATTTGCTGACCTCGTCAGGGATTACAAGGTTCTTTTTCTGGATGACCTTGTAGTTCTTGATCTCGATCAGCGTGGCCGTGGGGGCTACCAGTGCGATCTTATTCACATCGGCGGGATTGAAATAACGGTTGCTCACCTTGATGATCCCCTTCTTGCCGTATTTCTTGCTGTCGAGGTTTGTGCCGAAGAGGATCTGGTTTTCGCATTCGTTCAGGCTGAGCATGTTGATGACCTGGAAAACGCTCCGGGTGGGGATATGGTCGATAACAGTGCCATTTTCAATGGCGCTGACCTTAAGTTCTTTTCTTTCTTCCATGGTATTGTATTATTATTGATGTTACACAACTCCCAGAATTGAAGCCAGCAGGGCCATGCGCACATAAACGCCGTTCTGCGCCTGCTGGAAATAATAGGCCTGCGGACTGCTGTCAACCGCTTCATCGATCTCGTTCACCCTGGGTAACGGATGGAGCACTTTCATGTTTTCCCTGGCCATCGATAACATGGGAAGTTTCAGGATATAGGCATCCTTGACCCGCTCGTATTCGATCGGATCGGAAAACCTTTCCTTCTGGATCCTGGTCATGTAAAGGATATCCCCATTCGCGCACATGTCGGCCATCTCGGTGTACTGGTGGTAGGTGAGTTCCTTGTCCTTGATGTGCTGCTTCACATAGCTGGGCAGCTTGAGCTCGGTGGGCGATACCAGGTGGAAGGTGGTGTTGAACTGGCAGAGTGCCATGACGAGCGAATGGACGGTCCTTCCGTATTTAAGGTCACCTACGAAAGCGATGTCAAGGCCGTCGAGCCTGCCCTGAGTCTTTAAGATAGAATACATGTCGAGCAGGGTT
>CAZHYA010000282.1:0-3734 GCA_964536525.1 uncultured Bacteroidales bacterium
AATGATTTAATTTGTAATATCTTTTAATGTAAAACCGGTCAACCTTATTTAGGGATGGACAGGATGGATTGCCGGATCCTGGATCCTTGATGCCGGATCCCGGATGCCTGAAAATTGGGTGCAGGGTACAGGGTACAGGGATTTAATAGATACCGGAACGTAATACCTTGCACTTCAAGATATTTCAGATTTCATACATCAATTATCAGATTTCAGATTTCTCAATGCCCGATGCCTGATGTCCCGAAAAACCAGAAATCGGGACCAGTATCCAGAAACCAGCAGCCAGTAGCCAGCAGCCAGCAGCCAGCAGCCAGCAGCCAGTAACCAGCCTCCAGCCTCACTATTCCACCGTCTTCCGCTGACGCTTCCTTTCGAGCTCGCCGAGCACGATCTTGCGGATGCGGATGGCTTTCGGCGTAACCTCCAGGTATTCGTCGCCGGCGATATATTCCATGGCTTCCTCGAGTGAGAATTTCACGGCCGGGGCGATCGACATCTTCTCGTCGGAGCCGGAAGCACGCATGTTCGAAAGCTTCTTGGTCTTGATCACGTTCACCACCAGGTCGTCGTAGCGGGTGCTCTCGCCGATCACCTGGCCGGCATAGACCTCTTCGTTGGGCTCGATGAAAAACCTGCCCCTGTCCTGCAGCTTGTCGAGCGAATAGGCGATGGCCGTGCCCGTCTCCATGGCGATGATGGCGCCGTTCCTTTTGCTCTGTATGTTGCCTTTCCAGGGCTCATAGCCCTTGAAGCGGTGCGAGATCACGGCTTCGCCCTCCGTGGCGGTGAGCACGGGATTGGTGAGCCCGATCAGCCCCCTCGACGAGATCTTGAACTCCAGGCTTACCCGCTCATCCTTCCTGTGGATGTTGATGATGTCGCCCTTGCGCTGGGTCACGATGTCGATCACTTTTCCGTAGAAGGCTTCGGCCACGTTGATATAAAGCAATTCAACAGGTTCGTTCTTGAAACCGTCGATTTCCTTTATCACCACCTTGGGCTGTCCGAGCTGGAATTCGTAACCTTCGCGGCGCATGGTCTCCACCAGGATAGATAGGTGCAGGATGCCCCTGCCGTATACCGTCAGCCTGTCGGGCGAGTCGGTATCTTCCACCCTCAGGGCGAGGTTTTTCTCCGTTTCAAGGTAGAGGCGGTCGCGGAGGTGCCTCGAGGTCACATATTTTCCTTCCCTGCCGTAAAACGGCGAATTGTTGATGGTAAAAAGCATGCTCATGGTGGGCTCATCCACCGAGATGGGCTTGAGCGCTTCAGGGGCTTCGGCGTCGGCAATGGTGTCGCCGATGTCGAAATCCTCGAGCCCCATGATGGCCACGATCTCTCCCGACCTCACGGCTTCCTTGGTCTTCTGCTTGCCCAGGCCCTCAAACACGTACAACTCTTTCACCGTCGACTTGTGCACGAGCCCGTTGCGCTGCACCACCGCCACCTGGTTGCCCATCCTGATGCTCCCCCGGTGGATCCTGCCCACGGCGATCCGGCCGGTGAAGGATGAATAGTCGAGCGAGCTGATCTGCAGTTGCAGCGTTCCCTTGTTCTCTTTGGGCGGCTCGAAATATTCGATGATGGTGTCGAGGAGGTAGGCCACATCCTGTGTCGGCTGCCGCCAGTCGGGGCCCATCCAGCCCTGCTTGGAGGATCCGTACACGGTAGGGAAGTTCAGCTGCTCGTCGGTGGCATCGAGCGAGAACATGAGCTCGAACACCTGCTCATGCGCTTCATGCGGGTCGCAGTTGGGCTTGTCGACCTTGTTGATGACCACGATGGCCTTTAGCCCCAGTTGCAGGGCTTTCTGCAACACAAAACGTGTTTGTGGCATGGGCCCTTCAAAGGCGTCGACCACCAGCAGCACGCCATCCGCCATGTTGAGCACACGCTCCACCTCGCCGCCGAAGTCGGCGTGCCCGGGGGTGTCGATGATGTTGATCTTGGTGCCCTTATACCTTACCGATACGTTCTTGGAAAGTATGGTGATGCCCCTTTCGCGCTCCAGGTCGTTCGAGTCGAGGATCAGGTCCTGCACCTCCTGGTTGTCCCTGAAGAGCTTCACCTGGTGAAGGATGCGGTCGACCAGTGTGGTCTTCCCATGGTCGACATGGGCGATGATGGCAATGTTACGGATGTCCACAAGATGTGATTAAATGATTGGCCTGCAAAAGTAGTCGAAAAAAGGACGGGTTCCCCCGGAGGGATGAAACTAACTTTGCCTTCAGGCAGGGATGCCCGGTTATTCCTTTGGCGGCCTCACCTTCCGCTCCGCCCCGATGGGGATCTCGGCAAACACATAAAGGGCCGAGTTCTTTGCGTATCCGTGCCCTTCCCTGAACACGTTGGCAAGTCCGTAGTAGTACCTCACCCCGAGGTTCATCATCACCCCGTAGGGGAATTTATATCCCATCCCCGCTGTCAGCCCCGCATCAATGCGGTTGTAATTGTCTTTGGTGACATGCTTGTAAACGATATCGTTCTTATTATCGATGGTATTGGTGAACTCATCCCGTGCCTTATACCGCAACCCAAGCTGTGCCCCTCCAAGCACGAAAACATTGCTTTTGAAACGGTACTTCACGGCGACAGGAACGTTGAAATACTGAACAATGCGGTTGATGCTGCCACTGGCCATCACGCTGTCGAGGTAAACATCATTGACGGAATAAACGGCAATATTGGATGCGCCCATGTTGGATTTGACCAGGCAGCCGGTATACAGGTACCATGTGGTCTCCTTTTTGAGGCGAATGTCGAAATAGAACCCGAGATTGAAATTATTCAATCCCTTCGATCCCTCCGTTTCCAGCATGTATGTACGGTTGAATCCACCGGTGAGGCCAAACTCTATGGCCCCCGTGTTGAGCATGTCGCCCAGAAGGATGGAGATGAGGATCTGCGTCCTGGCGGGGACCGCGAACATCAGCATTATCAGCAAGGTGGCGGTAAGCCTTGATATCTTTTTCATAGTCAGGGTAAGCTTGATTTGAAGGCGTTATAACTCTCCACATATTCGTTCCCTTCCTTGCCCCCGAGGTTCTGCCATGCCTCCATGATCTTCTCGATACGGTTTTCGGGCGAGGGATGGGTGCTCAGGAACTGCGGCGGGGATGGCGCATCGTCGAGCTTAAGGAAGAAGCCGGCGATGCCCCTCGCATCGTAGGAGGTGGCGTAAAGATATTCAACTGCATGTTCATCGGCCGCATATTCGTTGTCGCGGCTGTAGGCCAGCTGCCCCAGTCCGAAAGCCAGACTGGCCACGATGTCGGCAAGCTCACTGTTCGCCTGTCCGAGCAGGATCGACAACAGGATCTGAACCCCGTAGGTAGCCGTTAACATGGTGGTGCTGTGCCGAAGGTCGGCGTGCGACATCTCGTGCGCCATCACCCCGGCAAACTGTGCTTCGTTGTCGAGAAACTTGATCAGCCCGGTATAGAAGTACATATAGCCTCCGTGTGTGGCAAATGCGTTCGAGTCGCGGATACGGTTAAGGTGCTGGTAGGCTTCGGGATAGGCGGCCTGGTCGAGCACGGGGTAATCCTGCGGGTTGGCAGCGATCTCCGCTTCCACCTGTTTCCCGAACTCGATGTCGTCATCAACACTGAAAAGGTTGATGGGGCTTTCGTCGCTTCCCTTCTTGCAGGCCGAAGCGGAAACAAGGATGAGGATGAGGAAGATCGGGAGCGCTTTTTTCAATGATTCCATGATGATTTTTTTTTGTTGTC
>CAZHYA010000283.1:0-215 GCA_964536525.1 uncultured Bacteroidales bacterium
TTCTTTTATTCAAAAAGAAAAAACCTTTCTGCAAAGGTACAAAATATTTATTAAAAGATATAAAGGTCTTTTTATATTTTTTATAGAAACGACAGAAAATCATCTAAGGAAACGGGATCCCTGATTTCAACAATCAATCATTCTACCAGGAAGTGTATGGATTCTTCGCAAGATTTGCATTATAGTACCTTGCGTCGCCGGTGATCTCCCCGCCA
>CAZHYA010000283.1:324-1228 GCA_964536525.1 uncultured Bacteroidales bacterium
ACTCATCTACTTCGTACGTATGTGCGCCAAAGGGTATAAGGTACCGTGTTTTATCGATCAGCCCGGGTTCGCAGAGCACAAGTAATTCCTGAGCCTCTTCGGGGGATATTTCTTTTTCCCATTCATAGCGTTTTATGCCTGACGCATCGGTAATCCCCTTTACCGTGATATACGCTTTATCCCCTTGCTTCCGCACCCTGACCGTCCGCTCCGGGACTGATGAAAGGAAGCCCTGAAGGATATGGGTCCACCCGGTGGCATGTTGTTTATACTCTCCTTTCACCAGGAATTTGCGTTCTATTTCCTCAGCCATGATATATTGCTTTCATGTGAATCGATGATCATGTTTTCTTACCTGTCTTTCACCAGCAGCCTCGGCTCCATCATGTGCCGGATGGCATAAAAGTAATGGAAATTCATGAAAGGTTCACCTCACACCAGAAAGGACCCTGTGCACCCCTATAGGGAGCGGCCTTCCCTGGATTTATTATTGCCAAACCGGGCATTTATCCTGGTGGCCTCCGGCAAGGATTAAGCTTCAGGATCCAATTAAAAAGAGGCTGTTTTAAAAGCTAAAAAATGGTATTTATACCATCTTACTTTGCGTTCCTTTGAGGATCCTTTGCGAACCTTCGTGGTTCAATGGGTTAAAATAAACCACGAAGGTCACAAAAGGCAACACCAGGTTTCACAAAGACTTTTGAAACAGACTCTTTTTCCCGTTATGGTTTTGCGATCCGGATACTATTTGCCGAGCAGTTCGATCTTCAGCACGAGATCGCTGGAGAGCACCCTTTCCGCCACGGGCGAATCCCATGACACATTGTACTTCTTGCGGTCGATGGTCATGTCGCCGGTGATCTTCACCATGTCACCCATCTTCGACATCATCACGTTCTCCACC
>CAZHYA010000283.1:1238-3712 GCA_964536525.1 uncultured Bacteroidales bacterium
GGAATTTAATGTCTAACTCGTAAATAAATTGAAAGTCGTGTATCCATCTGATTCCCATGTTGTCACAAACGTTGGGGATTTTTATTTTTTTAGAGTTTAAAGCTGGCACCTTTTCTTCGTTGGTGACGCCACGGATGGTCATCATCCCTGTAACGCTGTTATCGCTTGCACCGGTGATCACGAACGTGGCTTCCGGGTAGTTTTCAACATCGAAAAAGTCGGCCGATTTCAGATGGCCTACAAGCTTTTCGGGCGTGCTCCCCTCTTCCGGGTTGTAGTTCTCGTCGGTGGCCACCATGCTGTTCATGTCGGCCGTGAAGTTGCCGCCGGTGATCATGCCGTCGGCCATCGAAAGTTCGGCCTTTGTCAGGTCGAGCGTGCCTTCATGGGTATAAACGCCCAACATGGTACCGGCCCAAACCACCCTGCTCTGTGCGGGGTCGATGGTCACACTTGCTATTTCGATAGCTTTTACTTCTTCGGATTCAGTTTCGGAAGCCTGCTTCGTCCCGCCCTGAGAGCAGGAAACAGCCACCAGACCAAGGGCTAATACGGGTAATAATAAGAAGGTTCGTGTTTTCATGTTCATTTTTATTTTAAAGTTAATAAAACTTGTTTATATGTTACGCAATCCAATTGATTTCTCCTATGTGATCCTTTTCATGACATCGATGACCTGCCGGCGCTCTTCCTCGCTGACCTCATGCTCATAATAGCCGTCGAGGGTTTTCCGGATCCCCGGGATCGCCTTCCCGATCAATTCCAGTCCCTCGGGGGTGATGGCCACTTCCAGCTTGCGGCGGTTCCGGGAGCAGATCTCCCTGCTGATAAGGCCGCGCCTGACCAGCCGGTCGAGCAGGCGTGAAACATCCGAACCGGGGAACAACAGGCCGTCCCTTATCTCTTCCAGCGACAGCTTTTCCGGCATCCTGGCTTCGAGGATGCGAAGGATGTTGAACTGTATATGGGTGATGCCATGATCCTTCAGCACCTCCGATACCTTGTGGTCGATGATCTTCCCGGCCCGCAGTATGTTAACCACCATCTTCATATATGGGTTGTTCCTTGCAAGGTCTTCTTTCATCACAAATGTTGTTGACATTATTTGTTTATAACATCTGTACGGTTAAAATGTTCATTATTTGTATTCCTTATTCCTTATTATCTTTAACTTCGATTTCTTCAAAAACGAATTCCTTAACGGCTATGAAAATATCACATTCATTCTGGGAAAGGCTTGCCCTTGCGATCACCTTTTCCATGTTGCTCTTACTGGTTCAAGCTTCAAAGGCCAGGGAAGGTTCCCTGTGGGATGGTGAAGAAAGGCCCGACTCCAGCAGCAATATGAAGGTAATCCTGAAAAAGCTGAATTACCTGACGGACATATACGGCAGCCTGCGCTTCAAGGTCGGGGTTTCATTTACCGGCGAGAGCGGCTTGCAGGACAACGCATCCCGAATGGGGATCCGTGGAGCCATCCCCGTTACCAGGGGGATAGAAGCCATCATGCAGCTGGAAGTCGGGGTGGGCCTGGTCGGGAACAAGACCACCATCCAGTTCCACAGGGATCCCGGGGGTGCCGTTGGTGAGGTCGACAATGTTTTTACATCCCGCCTGGAAAACGCTACTTGGATATTGCCTACAAACATGCAGTTGACACCAGTATAATCACACCAGAGGCATACACGCCGAAACGCTTCTGCTGGGGGAAGCAATGGTCGGTCTATTCCGACATCGGGGGCTGGACCGACAATTTCTGTGCTTTTGGCGGGGAGGCCTCCGGCATGTATGCGGCGGGCACTGATGGTTCCATGTCGGGCACGGGCAGGGCTTCCAATGCTTTCCAGTACAGGCTGAGCCTGGATTTCATGGATGTGGGCATACAGACCCAGAACCGGCAGATGACGGATTCGAATGCCACTTTTGCCGATACCTACGGAGCTTCATTGATCTTCAAGACGGGTTTCGGCCTGAAAATCGGTGCGACCTACAACAAAGTGCAGGATGGCATCATGAACCCTGAAGCAGGGGATCCGAAATATGGCGACGAAGCCATGATCGCAGGACTTTCCTATGACCGTGGACAGGTCGTGGCAAACTTTACAGCCAGCAAATTCCACAACCATGAAAAGGACGACCTGGGAAATTTCTTTTCAGGATACGGACTCGAATTATTCTGTAAATATTCTTTCCTCGAAAGGTGGAATGTCTATGGCGGGTTTAATTACCTGCAACCCGACGACAAGACCGAAGCAGGCGATTACAGGATCGCCAATGTCCTTATCGGGGCCTATTACCGATATGGCAAAACGGGCAGGCTGTTCGTGGAGACCCGCCTCGACGACCGGACGAGGCACGACGGATCCAGGGCACATTACAGCGGTGTTGCCTTCGGGCTTTTCTTTGAATTCGGGTAGTAAAAACAGCCAATTGGCAACCCGTAAGCTGATCGGCATTGACTGGAGCCGCCGGTT
>CAZHYA010000284.1:0-523 GCA_964536525.1 uncultured Bacteroidales bacterium
GCTCTCGCTGCACGACAGCACCGACGGCAGTGGCATCTTCGACCCCCGGGCATACATCTTTTTCGAGACCAACAATGCCGGTAAATGGGTGGCTTTTCCGCAGATCGCCGAGCCCGGCACACCCGCTTCGGGCGGCATCCCCTACGACACGCATCGCGACCAGGCCGGGGCCTTCCAGATCAAGGGGGAGACCTGCATCTATTCGCCCATCAACTATTTCGTGATCAGGGATGAACACTTTATGCCCATCCCGCTGATCACCGGCGCCGAGATCCATTTCATCCTGGCGGAGGCTTACCTTCGTGGCATCGGTTTGCCTTACGACCCGGTGCAGGCCGACGTGGAATACATGAACGGCATCAATGCGTCGATAGAATGGTGGACGGAGGTTGCCGGAAATTCCAAACTCCCCGCTTCCGGACTGACCTTCCCGGAGATGATCAATATACCGGCGATATAGTCATATTTTTTAGAATGAAGTTTAATTTAGGAGGCTTTGGAATGGCCAAGATTATTAGCATTA
>CAZHYA010000284.1:533-2643 GCA_964536525.1 uncultured Bacteroidales bacterium
TTCGGCTCGTGGAATGCCACGAGCGAGGAGCAAAGGCTGGAGTTTATCTACACCCAGCGCTGGCTCGATGCCTTCAGGCAGCCCTGGGAGGCCTACGCACTGACCCGGCGTACAGGGAAGACCCCCCGTGAAGGGGCTCCCATCAGCCATTTCAGGATGCCATATCCCCCCTCGGAGGCCGAGTACAATTCGGAGAACTGGGCCCGTGCCCTCGACAGCCAGGGTGGCGACACGCCCGAATACAAGCTCTGGTGGACACCGTGAGACCATGAATGAACATGATGAATATAAAACCAAACCTATCACAAACCACTAAAACATAATGCCATGAAAAACTTCTACATCAGACTCTGCCTGCTGCCGCTGATCTTCCTCATGCAGCCCCTGTTCACAGGTGCGCAGACCAACCAGTACCTGCACTTCGACGGGGAGGACGACTATGTGATCCTCAACGAGGCCGGGCAGTATGTGAGCGGCACCACTGAACTTACCATCACGGGATGGTTCTACTGCGACGAGCTGAGCTACGGCCAGGGATATATGGGCTTCCGCTCGGGTTCCGGCGACGGTGAGTTCTACCTCATCCAGCTCAACAATGGTGTGATGGAATGCCGCCTGAAATCGACCACCGGCCTGCACGAATATGTGGCGCCGGCCAACACGGCCATCCCCCAGGTGTGGCAACATTTTGCCTGGGTCTACGACGGCAGTTCCGTCCTCCTCTATGTGAACGGGGCGCTCAACGGCAGCGCATCCGCTTCCGGAACGTTTTCCAGTACGACAGTGCCCTTCGGCATTGGAAAAAGCCTGCTGGGCGGCTTCAACTTCGTGTTCGGGGGAAGGATCGACGAGGTGTCGGTATGGGACAAAGCACTGGACCAGACCGAGATCCAGGATATGATCGACAATGAGCTGACGGGCAATGAAGAGAACCTGCAGATGTATTACAAGTTCAACCAGGGCGATCCGGGAGGCAACAATACCTCCATCACCCACCTGATCAGCCAGGTGGGGAGCCCCGAGCGGGATGCCGAACTGATGAACTTTGCCCTGACCGGCGAGACCTCCAACTTCAACGGTACCCTCGACCCCGGTTACCAGGCCATCTCCTTCCCGCAGATCCCCAACCACCTGACCACCGACGCTCCATTTGAGCTGGAAGCCACAGCCACTTCGGGTTTACCGGTCTATTTCGAGGTGATCTCGGGTCCGGCCACCGTCGACGGTAACATATGTACCCTTACCGGCGACCCGGGAGAAGTGGTGATCGAGGCCACGCAGCCCGGGAATTCCACATACGACCCTGCAGAGCCCGTGCAGAATGCCTTCATGGTGATTGACCCCGTGCAGCACGTGCCGGAGATCGATCCCCGCAGCCCGCTGGCCGGCGACGTTTATGTGCCCGATCCGGGATACATACAGCTGGCAGCCCTCATCACCATCGAATACCCCGAACTGTTCTCTGTCGATGACGTGGAGTTCATCATTGGCGGACAGACCCTGGAGCCCACCAGCTGGGGCGACGGCTACTATTCGGGCTGGTGGCCCGTTCCGGCCCACGGATCATATACGCTTACCATCAAGGCCATGAACAATTATGGATATGTTGCAACGGAAGTTGTTCCCATCAACGTGGTGAGCACGGTGCCCGACCTTCAGATCCATGCCGTTGACGATGTGTGGCTCAACACGGCAAACACCTCCCAGGTGGTGGATGCAGAGCTGCCCTCGTATATGGGCGCCTACAACGAGATCGTCGCCACCCTCGAGGTGAGCTGTCCGCCGGGAGGCTGCGGCGAATGGGACCGCAAGGCCAGCGTTGATGCCCGCGGGCACGACGGGGAATGGGTGGAGATCATCAGGTATATTACGCCCTACGGGGTAGCCTGCTCCCACACCATCGACCTCACGGATTACATGTCGGTACTGCAGGGCAAGGTCTCGTTCAGGTTCAACTGCGAGACCCTCGACAACGGGTATTACTACGACCTGACCCTCGACTACAGCGCCGGGAGCCCGGCTTACAACTACAGCGACATCGACATCATCTGGTGGGACACCTACCAGTTCGGTGATTATGCCAACCTGCAGCCGGTGGAGGATGTCAGCT
>CAZHYA010000284.1:2653-3708 GCA_964536525.1 uncultured Bacteroidales bacterium
GTGTCGACTGGCCATGCCTGGGGGAATCTCAACACGGGCAATGCCGCCGAGTTCTACGAGGCCACGCACCACATCTATGTGAACGGCGACGAGACCTTCGAACAGTACAACTGGTACACCTGCAATCCCAATCCCGACGGCTGCCAGCCACAAAGCGGCACCTGGTACTATAACCGCGCCGGATGGTGCCCGGGATCGATCGCACAATGGTTTGACTTCGGCCTGGCCCCCTACCTCGACGATGAGAATATCACGCTTGGCTATATCTTCTTTGAAGATTACGTTGACTACTGCCATCCCAACCATCCCGACTGCGTAACCGGGGTGACCTGCAGCGACTGCGACGACGGGTACAACCCGCACCTTATCGTCGCCTGTAACCTCGTGACTTTTTCCGACATGCCCATCGACAGCGGCGCCATGGTCACCGTTGATGAGTACATGTACGATATCGGGAACTTCATCAGGCTGTACCCCAACCCCTCTGACGGCAACATGACCCTCGAGTTCGACGGCAAGCCGCAGTTCGAGGAAGCCGTGGTGAGCGTGGTCGGCCTTACCGGCCATCTCCATGACAGTTTCCTGTGGGATGGAAAGACTACGACGCTGAACCTGACCAACCTTACCAAGGGCGTTTATTTCGTGAAGATCAAGACGGAAGACAGCCTGGAAGTGCGGAAGGTGGTGATACAGTAGGTGCAGGGTACGCGGCGTGAAATCTGGACTTTGAACTCTGGACTTTGAACTATTGCTGTCAGGGATAATTTATTGTAAAGCGAGATAGTCCTTTATTGGAACGGCTTTGGTGAGGTGCATGATTGCCATACAGGGACTTCGGCCAGCTCAGTATATACTTCGCCGAACCATGATATCCATTATAAATGATTCAAGACCAATGATAGAGGCTGCCTCAAAAGTTAAAAGATGGAAATTATACCGTCTGAATTACTTTGCGTGCCTTTGACAATACTTTGGAACCTTTGTGGTTCAATGAATTAAAAATAACCACAAAGATCACAAAGGGCAACACTAAGTTTCACAAAGACTTTTGAGAC